>CAZKCX010000074.1:6967-15040 GCA_964550865.1 uncultured Planctomycetales bacterium | reverse complement strand
GGGGCCACGACGAGCGGGAGCAGACGCTCAACGCCATCCTCGTCGAGATGGACGGCTTTGATACATCGGATCAGATCATCGTCTGTGCGGCCACGAACCGTGTGGACGTCCTTGACCCGGCGTTGATCCGACCTGGCCGGTTCGACCGTCAGGTGTACGTGCCGCTGCCGGACATCAAGGGCCGACTCGAAATCCTGAAGATCTACGCCAAGAAGATCAAGCTCGGTCCGGACGTGGATCTCCAACGGCTCGCCCGAGGCACGCCGATTTTCAGCGGGGCGGATCTGGCCGCGATCATCAACGAGGCCGCACTGCTCGCGACGATGTCCAACAAGGAGTACGTCGAACAAGAGGACCTCGAGGAAGCCCGAGACAAGATCCGCTGGGGGCGGGCCAAGAAGAGCCGCGCGACGGACGAGAAGGAGAAGATCGCCACCGCGTGGCACGAGGCGGGTCATGCGCTCGTCCAGGCCTTGCTTGAGGAAACGGATCCCATCCACAAGGTCAGCATCATCCCGCGCGGTCCGATGGGCGGGGCGACCATGAGCCTGCCGGAACGAGACCGGAAGACGTATAACAAGCGGTACTTGCTGCAGACCGCACGCGTCCTTTGCGGTGGCAGGATCGCCGAGGAGCTGGCCGTCGATGACTTGTCCACCGGGGCCGCGGCCGACATCCGCCAGGTGACCGACATCGCGCGACGGATGGTGACTGAGTGGGGGATGAACGACGAGGTCGGCTTCGTCTACTACGGCGACGACGACCAGCGACCGTCCGTGCTTGAGCTTCCCGGCGGACGCGAGTACTCGGAGTCCACGGCGCGAGTCATCGATCGTGAGGCGAAGAAGATCGTCGATGAGGCCTATCGCGATGCCAAGCGAATCATCGAAGACAACCGCGAAAGGCTCAAGGGCATCGCCGAGGCCTTGCTGAAATACGAAACCCTCGACGGCGAGGACATCGACAAGATCATCCGAGGGGAATCCCTGGACAAGCCCACCCTGACGGACCTGCTCGAGGCGGAAAGGGCACCCGAGGCCCGTCCCATCAAGACCGCACCCGAACCCCCTCCTGAGCCGGAGATCGGACCGGGCCCCGTGCCCCAGCCTGGATAGGTCCACTCTTGCTCCCTTACGTTTTGCGTCCCAAGGGATTGCCCGTTTTGGCGTCCTTCCGGGGCGGGATGCGACGGGAGAGATCCTCTGCCGAGCCGCTTGCCGGGGGGCGTTTCCTCAGACGCACCGCAGTAGGGCTTGAGGCCAAGCCGGCCCCCGCTTTCGGCATCGAGCGAGGTTCGGCAAGCTCTCAGCCGGATTTTTTCCCACCGGGCGGAAAAATGCGGTACACTTATGGGAGCAACGAAGGTAGGCACGACGACCGGTGGCTTGGCCTGCCGAACCGGTCGGGACGCCGGCCCGGCGCGTCCTATAGGAAGCGAGGATGTAAATAGAGCGGTCGCCGGGTTGACTTTGGAGCCATATGCCCAACAATAGATATCAGTGGCAGCAGATTCGTTCTGCATCCACCTACTGGGCGGGATCGTAGCAGAATTCGGTAGTATTCTCCCCCTTCGGTCAGAGCAAGCGGCCCATTTGAATTGTACACTGCGCTGAAGTAGGCGCCATCCAGTAAAGCAGAATTGAAAAAACTTCCAGGGCGGGAGCAAGATCGCGATGCCGCCTTGGAACACGACCGCCAGGTCTCCTTGCCTACTTCGCACAATGTGAGGATTTCGTTAGCTCGCGCCTCCCGCGCAAGTGGCCGGCTAAACGTCCGAGGGAGTCAGACATGCCGCTGGGGACTGAGAATCGCATTCGAGGCGTTGTCCTCGCAGGCGCACATTCGTGGAACGAAGCGTCCGCCGAAGGCGTATTCCTCCGGGCGCTGGTTCCCGTCGCGCAGGAACCGCTGATCGGGTATGTCGTTCGTTGGCTGCGAGCCGGCGGAATTGGCGGCGCGACGATCTGTGCGAACGGAGCGTCTCGCTTCGTCAGGAGCTACCTGGGCGACGGGGCCGATTTCGGGATCGAGCTGGACTACTACGAAGATCCCATTCCTCGCGGGCCCGCCGGATGCGCCCTCGACGCGAGCCTGTCGTCGCCGGCGGAAACGTTCATCGTCACCGACGGGACCATCATTCCGCAGGTTGATCTGGTACGGCTCCTCGGGGAGCATCGCAAGGCCAATGCTGCCTTGACTGTTGTGGTAACGCGTGACCAGGCCCAAGGGTGTGGGACGGGGAATTTCTGGTCGCCGGTGGGGATCTACGTTGTGGAGCGTCGAGCCCTGGGACAGATCCAGGCGATCGGCTACCAAGACATGAAAGAGGTCTTGATCCCGCGCCTTTACGGGAACGGCGAACGGGTCATCATGTACCAGGCGGATGGATACTGTCCGCGCGTCACGGATGCCCCGTCGTATCTGTCGGTGAATGAATGGCGGCTCCGTCAGATCGCGGGGGAGATTGGTCTTTCCGAGCGCTATATGCGCCGTGGGGAAAGCTGGATCCACGAGTCGGCAAGCGTCGCCGACTCCGTCAGACTGGTCGGTCCGGTGCTCGTGGGTCCTTCCACGACGATCGCCTCGTCCGCCATCGTGGTGGGGCCGACGTCGATCGGCACCGATTGCTCGGTCGGCCCCGGCGCCCTCGTGTGCCGTTCGGTGGTGTGGGACGGCTGCGAGATCGGCCGGAATGCGACGGTGGATCGGAGCATCTTGAAGAACCGGGCCCGCGTGGAGGAGGGCGCCAGGGCCTATGACGTCGTCTTCGGGGCATCACGATCCGATAAGGAAACGGCGTTGCAGCGCGTGGCCAGGAGGTTGGGTCTGCGGAGGGATGAAGGAGGGGTCGGTGCATTGGAGGGAGTACAGAGTACTGGCTGGAAGAGACGACGCGGAGTGAAGGGGGCTTCCTCCTGCGTCGAAGCAACGCTACCCGCAGGCTGAATTGAGGGACCACCTTCATGTCCACCTATCCCGAAGCGCCGGAACCGACAGCCACCGGACCGGGACAATCCCTGGTGCCCGGCTACGCTGCAGGAGCCTCGAGAGCTTCCGCACCGGGCTTCGATGCGTTGGGAGATCCCTATCGCCTCGGCATGGAACCGGGACCGGCCGCTGTCGCCTCAGGGTTCTCGATCGTAGGCGTCCTCCGTTACAAGTGGACGATCCTGGGGATCGCACTTCCGCTGATCGCCGTCTTGGCCTCGGCGATCTGGCTGCTCGTGATTCCGCAGTATCACGCGCGGGCGGAGATCCGGGTCAGGCCGATCATCCCCCGACTCGTGTTTCCGACGGAAGACAACGGGATCATCCCCCTCTACCAGAACTACCTGAACACCCAGGTCAGTGTCGTTCGGAGCCCGACCGTCCTGGAGAGGGTTCTGGATCGCCGAGACGTCCGCGAGACGTCCTGGTACAAGGCTGAAGCGACGCTCCTGGGCAAGACCCTCCCGCCCATGGAGCGGTTGCGAAAGGCCCTCGAGGTGGCGCCGCGCGGCAAGACGGAGCTGATCGACGTGGGCATGTCTTGCCGCAACGGGAAGGACGCCGCCCGAATCGTCAACGCCGTTCTCGAGGAGTACATCAAGTTCGTCCGAGAAACCTCGGATCAGACGGACGATCAGATCTATCGGGCCCTGACGGCCGAGTTCAATAGCCGTCGCGCCGAAATCGCCGGGCTCGAGGCGGGCATTGTGGAGATCCGCAAAGAGCTCGGCACGGGGGATCCCGAGGAACTCCTGGCCAAGAAGCGTGTGCGGCTGGATGCGATCGAGGCGGAACGACAGACCTTGGAGCGCGAGCTTCGGGCCATCGAATGGCAGCGCCAGCGCCTGGTGAAGGCCGCCGAGAACAGACGGAAGGCGGCGAGCAGTCGACCGAGTTCGATGCCGGCCTCGGAACTCCGTTACGAGCTCGACCCGGAGTGGCGAGAGCTTCGTGCACGTCTGCGGACCGCCCAACACGAGCTGGACGTCAACGGCGAGCGGTTGGGTGCGTCACACCCCAAGATGGCCGGATTGCGCAAGGGGGTCGAGCTTGCCTGGGAGATGTTGACGGAACGAGAACAGCAGCTGGACACGCAGAGCCAGCTCGCCCCGTCTTCCCCTGCCCCCTTCGCGACGGGCAAGGGCGTGACGGGATCCGAGCCGTCCTTGCAGGCCTTGAGCTATCGCGCGGACTTGCTGCGGTACCAGCTGGATCTCGTGCTCAAGAATCTGGAGGAAGCCCGCAAGAGCTTCGATCAGACGTTCACTCGATCGCAGGACCTCGTCAGGCAAACCGACGAGATCCGGCACAAGCGCGAGATGTATCAGGCCGTGCGAACGCGGCTGGAACGAAAGGCCATGGAGCGAAACGTTCCCGGCTCGATCAAGATCTTGGCCCGAGCCATCCCGCCCTCAAAACCCTCACGAGATCGTCGCCGGTTGTTGACGGTGGTTGCCGTCGTCTTTGGTGTGGGCGCGGGGATCGGTGTGGCCTTCTTACGAGCAAACTTCACGCCGCTCTTCTACGACGCGCGGGATGTGCCGGAAGCCGTATCGGCCCCGTTCCTGGGACAGCTGCCGCTATTTGAGGACATGCGGAACCAGAGCATGGAGGAGCTTGCGGCCCAGAGCGAATACCTGCGGATGGCGCGAACGGCCATCCTGCAACGTCTCGACCCGAACCGCGGGAACGTCATTCTGGTCACCAGCGCGGAACCCCAAGCCGGCAAGAGTACGGTGGCGGCCCTGTTGGCCGAAAGCCTCGCGCGATGCGGGAAGCGGGTCTTGCTGATCGACACCGACCTGCGACGACCGTCGTTGGCAAGGCAATTCAAGGTCGAAGGAGGACCCGGTCTCCTCGGCGCCCTGCGAGACAACGTCTCCGACGCCGACGTCATCGTCCCGACCGGCATGGATCGCCTCAGCGTGTTGCCGGCCGGCGACACCGGGCCGAACAACCAGCAGGCCGAGCTCCTCGCCAACGGTGCGTTCGCGAACGCCCTCACCCGATGGCGGAAGGAATTCGACGTCGTTCTCTTGGACAGCCCACCGGTGTTGCCCGTCGCGGACGCCAGGATCCTCGCCCGCCAGGCGGACGGCACCATCATGGTTGTCAAGGAAGGACATTGCCGGCGAGGCGACGTGGTGGACGCGCTTGGACATCTGGTCACGGCGGGGGCCCGCCTGATGGGAACGGTCTTCATCGGCACGCTCCGTCGCAACGAGTACCAACGGAAGTACTACTATCGAAAAGCAGAGGCGATAGACGGACACGCGGACTAGGCGCCGCACCCGTCGATTGCGAGGCCATGACACTTCACACCGTCATCCTGGATGCTCAGCCGTCGTATCTGCTTCCGGCGGTGCAACCGGCTTCGTTGCTCCTCCTGCCTGCAGGTCGGGAAAGCCTCCTCGCGCTGCTGCTGCATCGGATCGAGCGCATCGCGGAGAACCCGCCAACGATCCTCACGACCTTCCCGGCCACCGAGGCCTATCGCATCGCCGTGGGGCAGAGTGCCGGGAAAGAGATCCCGGTGACCTCGGTGGAGGAGTACGGGAGGCTGGTCCTTACGTGGGAGCCCTCGGACTCCCTACTGCTCATCGACCCACGGTGCTTGCCGGCCTCCGCAGATGCCTTCCGCCGGTTTGTGGAGGAGCACGGCTCCACACGAGGCGCGTGCCACCTTGTGGCCTTGGATTCCTCTCTGGAGAGCACCCGAGAGTTCGTCCAGCTTGACACCGATCAGAGGATTCGCCGCATCGAGCGGCGCTACGAAGGTGTGACCTGGAACCAAGTCGCGGACGTTGCCGCATCACTGGTTCCGGGCGCCACGCTGCAAGCCCCGGATTGCCGACGATTCGAATCGCTTCTCGAGCTGCGCAGGCAACTCGCCTCCGGCGGCGTGCCGAGCCACGACACGGCGCTGTTCGGAGATTTCGTCGACCTGCGGAAGGAGCAGGTACTCCTGGAGTTCGTGGAGATGCGAGTCCAAGACCTGCTCTCCTCCGGCGGTAGCGAGCGAGGATCTCTCCTTGCCGGCGGCGTCGAGATCGGCACGCGATGCAACGTCCATCCGTCGGCAAGGATCTACGGGCCCGTGATGCTGCAGGACGGGGTATCCCTCGAAGCGGAGGCCGTGATCATCGGGCCGGCAATCATCGGTTCCGGCGCCGTCGTCAAGCGGGGTGCCCTCGTGGCGCAATCCTTGGTCCTGCCCGATACGGTCCTGCCCGAATCCGTCACGCTTCGCCACTGCGTCTTCGGCGGTACGGCAAAGGCACAAGCGGCATCGAATGGTCCGTTCGTCCGACCGGGTCCGCTTCGCTGCCGGCCCCGTCGCCCGGTGAACGCGGGGACGTCGCCGGTGCAGGGCTTCTCCCCGTCGGCATCGCTTCCGGGGAGATCCACACTCTACCCGAGGATCAAGCGGCTCGCGGACGTTACGCTGTCCGCGGCGGGCGTTGTCTTGCTTTCTCCGCTGATGATGGCCTTGGCCCTGATCATCAAGGCCGGCTCGCGCGGGCCCGTATTCTACCGCGACGAACGGGAGGGCAGGGGGGGACGAACCTTCCGCTGCCTCAAGTTTCGCACCATGGTGCGGGACGCGCACCTGCTGCAAGACGATCTCCAAGAAGCCAACCAGGTCGACGGGCCGCAATTCAAGATCAGCAAGGATCCTCGCGTGACACGGATCGGAACGTGGCTCCGCAAGACCAATGCCGACGAACTGCCTCAGCTCCTCAACGTCCTGTTGGGGCAGATGAGCCTGATCGGCCCTCGGCCGTCGCCCTTCCGAGAGAACCAGATCTGCGTGCCATGGCGTCAAGCCCGATTGAGCGTCCGGCCGGGAATCACGGGCTTGTGGCAGCTCTGTCGGCACGATCGCGCGATCGGTGATTTCCACCAGTGGATCCTGTACGACATGCTTTACGTCCGACATCAATCCCTAGGATTGGATCTTAAGATTTTGGCAGCCACGCTGTTGACACTTGGAGGGCGGTGGTGTATCCCGGTTTCTTGGCTAATCCCTAAGCGCGAATTCATCAAACATGAACAGACCCAGGGGTTGCTTGCCTGGGGAGCCATCGCCGGCGAGCGCGGCACCCGCCGCCCGGCTGTTCAATCGACGGGGGTGACGAAGTGCGAAATCTAGCAAACAGCCTGTGCAACGTCATGGGTGTCCCGATTCACGCGTTGACGATGGAAGAGACGCTGGACGTGATCGATCACTCCATCGAGACGACGCGGCGTCTGCTTATTGGCGTGGTCAACGCGGCGAAGATCGTGCATATGAACCAGGACCCTCAGCTCCGCCAATCGGTCTTGGCAACCGATCTGGTCCTGGCCGACGGCATGTCCGTGGTGTGGGCCGCTCGGCTGCTGGGGAAACGGTTGCCGGAGCGGGTGGCGGGAATCGATCTGATGACCGGATTGCTCCAGCGGGCCAGCCTGCATGGGCACCGGGTCTACTGTCTCGGCGCCACGAGCGAGGTCATCAAGGAGGTTGCACGCCGCATTCGTGACACGTATCCGGGGGTTCAGCTCGTAGGCTGGCATGATGGGTACTTCAGCGCGGATGAGGAAGCCGAAATCGTCGGACAGATTGCCGCCACCAAGCCTGACATCCTCTTCGTCGGGATGAGCTCGCCGAAGAAGGAACGCTTCTTGGCGGCCTGGAGGGATCAGTTGGGCGCAACGGTTTGCCACGGAGTAGGGGGATCGTTTGACGTCCTGGCGGGTAAGGTGAAGCGGGCCCCCAAGCGATGGCAGCAGCTGGGGATCGAATGGCTGTACCGTGTTCTCCAAGAACCCAGGCGAATGTGGCGCAGATATTTAGTTACAAACGTCCTGTTTGGGCTCCTCGTGCTGAGACATGCCGTCGCTTCCGAGTCGATCCATACGGAGCGAGGCATCGTCCCGGCAACCGAAGATTCCACGGGGAATCCTTGAATGAGATCGCCCTTGTCGTTACTCTAATAAGGTGGTGGGCACGGTTGTCCATTTTGACACAACCGTAGGAAGATGGGAATGCGCGTCGTTCTGTTGACAGCATGCAGCGTTGTCCTGGTGGCTGGAGCAGAACTG
>CAZKCX010000074.1:0-6957 GCA_964550865.1 uncultured Planctomycetales bacterium | reverse complement strand
ATAAATAGGGAGCCCACAACCGGAAGAAGTGGCCATCACGCAGCAGCTCGGTGGGGATGTCGTCACCGATCAGGATCGGGACACACCGGCGGCTTGTCTCGGCGCCCATCCCTGCTGTGATCTTCAACCACTCCGCATTGCTCCGAACGGTGACCTCGCCGAAGCCCTTCACGAGGTGCTCGGTCCGCCTAAGACCCTACCGCAACTTCCCGGTAGCGCATCGCTTTTCCTGTGGGCCATCGGTGCCGTGGGGGCGTGGCAGTTCAGCCGAAGTGCGTTCAAGGCCGACCTGAGCTCGATGCCGGAGTGGTTTCACAGCGGCGCGCCGGATCAAGTCGGACACGCGTTTTGTATCGATCTCACGTCACCGCAGACCATGCTCCCGGTCCCGGGAGAGCCGAAACTCGAACGGTTGCAAAGACAACCGCGCGCCTCATTCACGGAGCTTAGGTCTCCCTGCCAGTCCTGGCATCGGGAGCCACTCTCGCCGCGCGCCCCGCCTGCCTAGTCCCACAACAGGAACGGGGTTTTCAACAACGTACACGAGACATCCTCCCAGAGGATGCGCAGACGTATGCTCGTTGGGAACGGGTAAAGAAGTAGCGTGCTCCGGGCCCCCTGTCTGGGTGGTCTGGGCACCGGATTCCACAGTACTTTAGGTGTAAGCATGAAACAGTCGTTACTTAGCATTGCAGTGTGTTTGGCCGTGACGTGCACGGCCGCAAAGGCGGACATCACGTTCGACTTCGAAGGCACGAGTGTCGGCGATGAATCCGCCGGCTTGACAACGTACATGTCGGGTGTCTACGGCTCCTCCGTCACCGTGACGGATGCCAGGGTAAGCACGAACACCTTCCTGCCCCCGATCGATTGGGCCGGCAACGACACCAAGTTCATCCGGCTGGCCCTCACGGGAGACGGGGCACTAGAAGGGGATATGGAGATTAGCTTCGACGAGACCCCGATCAGTGCCGTCCGATTCGATGGATTCGTTTGGCTGGATGACAACCTGTTTGATCTGGGTGACCTCCAGTTGAAGGCCTATTCGGATCAGTTCACGGCCAGTGGTGGGACGCGAGGGGATCCGGATCCGGGTTCCATCGTCGCGGACCTAACGTGGGATCCCGGAACATGGAACGGCTTTGACAGCGGCTGGGTCGTGTTCGATCAGCCGGTGACCTTGCTGGTCTTCTCGGATCACTCGATATACGACATCGGTGTCGACAATCTGCAGGTTCGAGCCGTCCCCGCTCCAGGGGCCGCGCTCCTGGGCCTGCTGGGAATGGGATTGATCGGATGGACCAGGAAACTGTTTTGTTGAGCGGTCCTCCGAGGTATACTACAGGGGTTGGCCCTGCCCGCAGCGGTGCGGGCAGGGCGACGCCCATTCAAAGACGGGGGAGGATCATGGAATGAGATCACCACCTTCACTCCTAGTCTGCTACGTTGCGGCTGCGCTGATCGGTGCAGGGGCTCTCGCTCCGGCCACAGCCCATGCCGATCTCGGTTTTCAGTTCGAGTACAGTGACGTCTCGGTCGGTTTCAGCACGTCTGATCTTCGCGGGACGGGAATCGGTTCGCTGGACGTCTTGCTGAAGCAGACGACGCAGCTCGGGGTGCAGCAGTTCGACGGGCTGGTTGGCGTCGACACGATCGATCAGACCCGGATATCGAATTCGGCGAACATGGACCTTTCGCTGAATGCTTCGGTCGTACGCCACGGGAGCAACGACTACCGCATCCAGGGCACCGTTGAAGGGACCGACGTGAGCGGCGGCACCCGGTATGCGGCATCCTTCGAGGCACAAGTTCAACTGCTGGATATGCCCGGGGACAAGAAGGTCGCCTTCAGCGGAGAGCTGAGTCGGATCGGCACCGCGGATTCGATTCTGCTGAATAACGGTTCGAGTGCTTGGTCGTTCCAGGGCGACACGCCGATGGGGTCACCCGACGCCGACGGCAACGCCGAAACGGTTTCCATCGACTCCGGCCGCGAGGATTTCGACGAGGGAACGATGCTGCTCTTCGAGAGTAGCGTGGAAGACGTCGTCGATCTGGACGAATACTTCTCGATGGCCCGATTGGGGTCGGGCGACATGAGGCTCTCGGTCCTCCGAGGCGCTTCGGTTGCCGCGGTCCCCGCGCCGTCCGCGGCGCTGCTGGGTCTCATCGGTGTCGGCCTGATCGGGTGGATCAAGCGCAAGGTGGCCTGAGGGGGCAGGCACGCCACACTCGTATCCAGGACCTTCTCCACGCCGAACGCGGCCTTCGGTCGCGAGAATTCATATGGGCTCGTCATTCCATTTGCGCGGTCCGCGCGCGCTCCTCTTGCTCTGCTGATGCAGCGATCACCCTCCTTTTCTGTTGATGTCCCCCGTTCCGCATGGGACAGTGTGCGAGGGTTCAAGGCATCATGAACCGGCACTCGAGGCTGGTAGACATCGGTCATCCGTCGACGGACAAGCTCTACCAAGCCTACCTCGCCTATCTGAAGCAACGCTTCCCGGAAACGGACTGGCCCCGCACTGGCTGAGTTCGCAGGGAGGCCGACGCCCATGGCGCATTGCCACAGCCCACGGAACCGGAGGGTGAGATTCCCACTTTACGCGCGTCAGGAACGAGGGCACACTGGAGCCGGAGATCCCCTGACGGCATGACGGCACCGGGGCCGGGCGTGCACGTCACGCAGGGGTTGGTTCTGTCTCACGGGAGTGAAGCCTATGCCACGACTCGACGAATTGCTCGACCGGAACCGGAACTGGGCGGCGCGGATGCGAGAGCAAGACCCGACGTTCTTCGATCGTCTCTCGCAAGGGCAGAAGCCCGAGTACCTCTGGCTCGGCTGCTCCGACAGCCGCGTTCCGAGCAGCGAGATCGTCGACGTCGCCCCGGGCGACGTCTTCGTCCATCGCAACATCGCGAACGTCGCGGTTCATACCGACAGCAACTTTCTCTCGGTGTTGCAGTACGCCGTGGACGTGCTTCAGGTCAAGCACATCATCGTGTGCGGGCACTACAGATGCGGTGGGGTGCTGGCCTCGATGACGAACAAGGAGTACGGCTTCATCGACAATTGGCTGCGTCACATCAAGGACGTCTACGAGAAGCACAGGCAGACCGTAGAGGCCATCGAGGACGAGGGACAGCGGCAGGACAAGATGTGCGAGCTCAACGCCGTCGAGCAGGTCTACAACATCTGCCACACGACAATTGTGCAGGCCGCGTGGGATCGTGGACAGAGCCTCGCCGTGCACGGATGGATCTATCGCCTCAGCGACGGGCTGATCGAGGACTTGGGCGTGAGCATCTCGAGCGACGCCGAGCTGGCGGCGATCTATCGCATCCGGTCGCCGTAGCCGCATCGATCCGGGCGGCGAAGCCCGAGTCGGAACGCTCACGAAACGTCCGACTGGAGTTGTCGCACCTCGGACACGTCGCGCAGAAAGGGACGGAGCGACCGCGCCACCATCCATGCCAGCAGCCCGCCCTGTATGACGGCCAGGATGGTCACCGAGATCGTGGTGACCTTGGCCTTCCTGGCCGCGGCCTCCATGCGTTGGGACCAGCTCGGCTCGGCGCCCAACTCTCCTGCCAGCGTTTGAAGCTGCCAAGACAGGTCCTGCACCTGCCCGCGGAACTCCTCTTGCCGATCGGCGAGTGCTGCCTGCCGTGGATCCGCATCCTTCTTGGAGGCGTCCTTCGCCGCCTCCTCGACGCGCCTCGCCAGATGAATCAGTGAGCTAAGCCGTGCATCCAGCTCCGGGGCGACGCGCGCGGCGGGTTCGCCCGGGGATGATCGTGACAACTCGGCCCGCAGCGCCCCGAGCCTGTCCTGAAGCGTCGCCAGGGCGGTCGACCGTTCCTCGCGGTCCGAAGCGACCGGCCGACCGACACGACCTGCCCAACGAAGCAGCTCGGCATCGGCCTGCGCCGCGAGGATCGCGCGGCGAGAGGCCTCGTTTGCCTGCCGTGCCACGGCGGCGGCGCGACCCTCCAACGTCATGCTGACGAAGCCGACCAGGACGGTCAGCACCAGCACCATTCCGAAACCGGTGAGGATTCTCTGATACGGAGTCATGTTCTGCATGTCGCCGCTCCGCTTGCCATGTGCCGGCAGTCTTGTCTTGGTGTGCCCGTCCGCACACCCCGAGGGTGTATCGTCCCAAAGCCGATCCTGCCTGAGCTTCGGATCGTGGCAGATCGGCACGGGCTGAAGGGAAAGCGCGCGCATCGACGGCCGATGATCGGTAGGGGGGGTACCTGCGTAACGAAGCGTGTGCTGCGGACGAGTCCGAAAACAGTCTCTCGAGGGCGGCACCGGGAGGGCAATGAGCTGGTGCCAAGCGGCATGCTCTATGGCTTTTCGTCTTGGGAGTCCTGATCGGCGGAAGCGGCTTGGGCGGCCAGGTGCTTCTGATAGGACTTCCAGCCGGGGCAGATTCGCGTGTGCAATCGCCAGAGCCAGGCCAAGAAGGTACGGGGCTTGCTCTCGGCCCGGGCACGGAACTTACACTCTTCGCAAGGATGGCTTGCCATATCCTCTTTCCGTCGGCGTCGCCGTTCGCACGTGTCCCTCGTGCCGGCCACCGGACGAGAGGCACTATGGGATGGTAGCATCTTACGGACCGAGAGCAAAGCCGCGCCGATCAACGGCCAACCCGAGGGCAGGCGAAAGGTGCCGAGCTCTTCGGTAGGCGATCGATCGCAAGCGGCAAGAGACCCGACTTGTTCCCTTCGGGTTGCCGCCGGTGCCCGGCGGCCGTACGATCGCTCCCAAGCGCGAGGGGTGTGCTCCGTTCGGCGCATTCCCTTCCGCATCCCAGGAGGCCGCCCAGTGATGCTCCGCCGCGCAGGACCCACGATTCTCGTCCTCCTGACGCTCTCCACGGTCGCACGAGGCGAGACCTGGATGATCGTCGCCTTCGGCGACAGCACGACGGCCCCGCGTCGGGTCGAAGGCAAGCCGTTGACCGTCTATGCGGACGTGCTCGCCAAAGAGCTTCCTGTCCGAGGCGTGCAAGCCTGCGTGGTCAACTCGGGAATCGGCGGCCACACCACCGAGCACGCGCGTCGCAGGTTCCAACGCGATGTCCTGGCATTCCGGCCGACGGCCGTCATCGTGCAATTCGGCATCAACGATTCGGCGATAGATGTCTGGCGGAAGCCGCCGGCCAAGGATCCGAGGGTCTCGCTGGCCCGCTACGAGCGAAACCTGGTCCACTTCGTCACGACGCTTCGGCAGCAAGGCGCCTGCGTCATCCTGATGACTCCGAACCCGCTGCGGTGGACCGATAAGCTCAAGGGGCTGTACGGAAGTCCGCCGTACGACCCCGACGATGCCGACGGCTTCAACGTCCTGCTGAAGGAGTACGCCACAAAGGTCCGAGAGATCGCGGCGCGGCTGCACGTCGCCCTCGTCGACGTCTACACCGCGTTCGAGGCGTACGGCCGTGATGCGGGGCAATCGCTCGACGATCTCCTCTTGGACGGAATGCATCCGAACGAAACGGGGCAACGGCTGGTCGCTCGACTCCTGCTGCGGAAGCTGCTGGACGGCGAGGGTAATCAAGCCATCGGTAAGCAGGTGTGGCAGGGGGGGAAGGGGGGCTCGGCCTCCTTGAGCCCCCTCTGCAGCGACGTCACACCGTCCCACAATCACGATTGCATCAGCGGCGTGAGCCTCGTTCGCCTGGCCGGCGAACGCGTCATGACGGTCTACTCGGTAGGGAACCCGTACGGGCCGGCCGGTTCCACGTACCTGGCATCTCGCGTATCGAGCGATGGCGGGAAGACGTGGACCCCCGAACAAGAGTTCCTGCGTCATCCGGAATGCCAGGCATGTGGCCCGTCGCTTCTGCGGTCGAAGGACGGCACCATTCACCTGTTCTACCTGGGCTTCCACAAGCATGAATGGAAAGACGGCAACCCCACGCCGAACGATCGTAGCGACCTCTGGACGGTCCGCAGCGAGGACGACGGCGCCACATGGAGCAAGCCTCAACGCATCTACCACGGATACACCGGTGCGACCAACGGGGCGATCGAGACGCGGCAGGGGGGTATTGTCGTCCCGTTCTCCCACTATGTCTCGAATCCGGGGAGGCTCGTCAGCCGGACGGCCGTGTCCAAAGACCACGGCCGGACCTGGCAATTGAGCAGCAAGATCGACATCGGCGGGTCGGGCGACCACGCCGGCGCGATCGAGCCGACCGTCATTCAGCGTGCCGACGGGAGCATTGGGATGCTCATCCGCACGACCCGCGGCGCGTTCTGGCAGTCATTTTCCGACACGGCCGCCCTTCAATGGTCTCCCGCAGTCAAGACCACGATTTCAGCCACCAGCGCACCCGGGCATCTTTGCCGGCTCGCCGGCGGCCAGCTCGCTCTTGCATACAATCCGCTCCGTCACGGGCGGCACGACCTTCGCCTCATCGTCTCTAAGGACGACGCGAAGACCTGGACCCACCAAGCCGTTCTCGCCTGGGGTCGTCAGGTGACGTATCCCTTTGTCCACGAGGTCTCGCCTTCCGACGTCTGGGTCGCCTTCAACGACGTCGTGGCCGGCTGGGGGCATCAGACGTGCCGAATTGTCCGACTATCGCCGAGCTGGCGGGAAACGAGCCAACGCTGAGCCTACGAGACTCGGCGACGGTTTCGCGAGAGGTCGAGACCCGTCAGCCAAAGCCGCTCGAACGCTCCAGAGACGATAGGCCAGGCCAACGGGGTCCGAGCCGGCGTCATGCAAGCCGTGCGTGCGGACGATCTCCAACGTCCGATAACGCCTGTTATGTTGCGCTCTGGATTGTGACCGCCCGGAGGACCTACCCACACGCCCATGCCGCCGAACCGCTATGAGACACGGTACTAGTGCTCTATCGCTCGTCAGCTGATGGGTGGGTGGCCCATGGCTTCACTTGTCCTGTCTTCGACCCTGAGGCTCAGACCCGAAGGGAGCTC
>CAZKCX010000073.1:0-15069 GCA_964550865.1 uncultured Planctomycetales bacterium | reverse complement strand
CCTCGGCCCGGTCGGCCTTCTTCGACGTCGAACAGCGACCGGGCCGAGGACGGCCCGGCTCTGAATGAGAGCGCTGTTCTGAATGAGAGGGCCGTACTGCAGCATGCGCAGCGGCTCCTCATCGCAGCGCGCTTCCCATCCTGTCGGATCGGACGCCCGGGCAAACTGCCGCGTGCCACGCTAGCGCCGATCTACTTCCCCATCTTGCGGAGGTTCTCGAGGCAGCGTCGGACGTCGCCGAGCGGATCGGGGCCGCCGCGCTCGTGCTCGACGATGTACCACTTCGTCCCGCCGGCCTCACAGAGCTTGAAGATCTCTTTCCAGGGACAGTCGCCCTCGCCGATGACGGCGTGCTTCGCGCCGCCGTGCTCCTTGAGGTGGATGGTGGTCGCCCGACCGGGGAACTTCTGGAGGACGGCCACCGGATCGCCGCCGCCGCCCATGCAGTTGCCGGTGTCGAGCTGCATGATGACCTCGGGCTTGACGCTGGAGAAGAACAGGTCCCAGCCGGTCTGGTCTCCAATCTTCTTGAAGTCGCCGCCGTGGGCGTGGTAGCCGACGCGCATGCCGTGTTCCTTGGCCTTCTCGGCGATCTCGTTGAAGAGCTTGGCCGTGTCGAGCCACGCCTTGCGGCTGCGGGTTCGCACGTGCGGTAGGCCCGGCACGATGAGGTACTTGTTGCCGAGCGTCTTGTTCCACTTCACGGTCGTCTTGAGCGAATCGCCCATGAGCGAGCCGAGCGGCGTATGCGTCCCGCAGCAGACCAGGCCGTTCGCGTCGAGCATCTTGCGAAGCTCCGTATCGCTCTTGCCGTAGTAGCCGGCGAACTCGACGCCCTGGTAGCCCATCTTGGCGACGGCCTCGAGGACGCCCTTGGGATCCTTGGCGGCCTGATGGCGCACCGAATAGAGCTGGAGGCCGATGGGGATCTTCTTGGATCCGCCCTTCTTTGCGGCCTCGAGAAGAGCGGGCATCAGCCCGGTGGCGGCGAGGCCGGCGGCACCGGTCCGGAGGAAGCGTCTTCGGGAGATGACGGTATGGGATTCGGCGTTCATGGCTGGTTCCTTGTCTTGTGTGGTGTAGGTCCCGAGCGTCAGCGGGGCCGCGCAACGATGCGTCGCATCGACGCTCTACGCCATCGATTGTAGGGTCGGCCGGCGAGGGGCCGCAATGGCTGTGGTCGTGCGGCGCCCGAGCAGACCGAAGACGGCAGCGCCCGCGAGATCTTCTATCCACGCGAAGCACCGACCCCTTTCTGCTGAACGAAGGATGTGAAAAGCGCGCTGCGTCCGAATACATACAGTCGCCCTTGAATTCTTGGGGGATACCGGCAAGGCGGGGATGAGGTCGCTCCGCCCGGGGCAGCCATTTTGCGACAGGGCGACTTCCTCAGCCGATTGGGAGGCAAGATCTACGACCTGTGTTCCCACGAGCTCTGCCCCTTTCCGGGCCGGAGTTGGGTCTTCAAGCTTCGGTGAGGGCTGTCGTTTACCGATCCTTGACAAGGCAAAGGGCGTCAGACCCGGGCGAAGGAGGGCGTGCATCCGCCGGCAAGCGGGCGCGCGAGCCCCGCGTTTCGTGGCAGGTCTTCGTGGTTCGTCTTGGACTTGCGAACCATCGGAACGTACGGTAAACGTAGCGGCTTGCTGCGCATCCGGACGATAGGGAGTTTTGGGATTGAGGCGTTGCAGCAATGGACACTGCATCCATAGAAGTTGTTCGTCGGCCCGAGCGCCTGGTCTCCGATGACAAGCGGGTGATCACGCGCTATTTCGACTTCGGAAGGCGAAAGCGCATTCGGTCGATCCTTCGTCGGGTCATGCGCATCGCCGACAGCGATGTTCCCGCGCTCCTGAACGAGGTGATGGGAAGCTTCTCGGCGCGGCATCGCGATCTGGAAGGGGCCCTCATGGAGAATTTCCGTCGGGTCGCGCTGCACATGCGATCGACGGCGGACCTTTCCCGCGAGCGCCGGCTGCTCATCGGGGCCTACTTCACCTTGGAGTACTCGATCGAGTCGGCCGCCCTGTTCAATCCCTCCATCGTCAAGCACCCCGATCAAACGGACGTACCCGACGGGGCGGTGCGATTCCTGCTGAGTCTTCGCGGGACGGGCGAGGGTCACATCTCGTCGATCGTGTTCCGACGGGGCCTCATCGAGGCCGACGGCACCATCCGGTTGGACGCTCCGCCGCGCCTGGCTTCCCGCTCGCGGCCCATCGCCAACAAGATGTTCGAGAAGGAATGGTTCATCTGCAAACTGGAAGAGCTGGGCATGCACGATCCGCAGGCCAAGCTCGTGCTGGAGAAGCTCCCCGGCTGGTTCGACTATGAGATGCTCCAGGAGGCCGTCCGGAACGTTCGCCGGATGCTCAACCGCAAGGACCTCTTCCGCAAGGTCTCGCAGAGCATGCTCTGGCTGGCCAAGGCCAACTACGAGGTCCGCTTCCCGGAGGGGTGCAGGCCGTCGGAGGTCGTGATCTTCCCCGCGACCGAGAGCGAAAGCCACGGCATGGAGGACCTTCGGCTCACGCGATTCACCGAGCCGAACGGCGACGCGACGTACTACGGCACGTACACGGCCTTCGGTGCGTCCGGCACGCTGCCGATGCTGCTACGGACGACGGATTTCCGGACCTTCTACGTGAGCACACTGGCGGGCAAGTACGTCAAGAACAAGGGGATGGCCCTGTTTCCGCGGCAGGTGGGCGGTAGGTTCCTGATGGCCTCCCGGCACGACGGCGAGAACATGTATCTGCTGGAGTCCGACAATATCTTCAGCTGGAACCATGTCCGGAAGCTGCAAACGCCGCTCGAACCATGGGAGGCCGTGCAGATCGGCAACTGTGGATCGCCCATCGAGACCGAGGCCGGATGGATCCTGCTCACCCACGGCGTGGGACCCATCCGCCGCTACTGCATCGGCGCGCTGTTGCTGGACAAGGACGACCCCGCCCGGATCCTCGGTCGACTCAAGCAGCCCCTAATCACGCCCACCGACGAGGAGCGCGAGGGCTACGTGCCGAACGTCGTATACTCCTGCGGATCGATGATCCACGACGACCTGCTCGTCATCCCCTACGCGATGTCCGACCAGGCCTCCGGCTTCGCGACGGTCCGCGTCAGCGAATTGCTCGATCTGCTGATCTCGAGCGGCCCCTGAGGTCTTTTCGCTGGGATTGCGCCAGCCGCGCGAAGCCGCCTACGCGTCGTCGTCGTCGCCGCGCGATCCTCCACCCAGCCAGCCCTTTCGATAGAAGTAGGCGAGCATCCCCGCCGCGATGGCGACCATGACGGCCAGCAGCACCGGATACGACCAGCGAACGTGCAGCTCGGGCATGTTCTCGAAGTTCATGCCGTAGATGCCCGCCAGGAACGTAAGCGGGATGAAGATGCTGGCCATCACCGTCAACACGCGCATGACGTCGTTGGTCTTGTTGCCCACGCTGGAGAGGTAGACGTCCATCAGGCCGCCGGCCAGCTCGCGGTAGGTCTCGACGACGTCGACGATCTGAACGCAGTGGTCGTAGCAATCCCGAAGGTAGACACGGACCTCGTCGGTGAAGAGCTCGTGCCCGTCGCGGAGGAGCGTGTTGACGGCCTCTCGCTGTGGCCAGATGCCTCTCCGAACGGCCAGAAGATCTCGCTTCGTGCGGTGGACGCGTCGAAGCATGTCATGCGTCGGGTCCTCGACGATCTCGTCCTCCAAGGTTTCGAGCCTCTCGCCGAACGATTCCAGGATGGGATAGTAGCCGTCGATGATCGTATCGAGAATGGCGTAGGCCAGGTAGCCCGACCCGGACCGCCGCATCGCTCCTCGTCCACGCCGAAGCCGCTGCCGAACCGGGTCGAGGATATCCCCGTAGCGCTCTTGGAAGGTCAAGACGAAGTTCGGGCCGACGAAGATGCCGACCTGCTCGATGTCGAGCAGGTCGTCTTCGGTGAGCTTGGCCATTCGCGTGATGAGCAGCAGGTGCTTGTCGTACTCTTCGACCTTCGGCCGCTGGGGCACGTTCACGACGTCCTCCAAGGCGAGCGGGTGGAGCTCAAAGATCTCGGCGATCTTTCGCAGGACGGCCTCATCGCCGAGGCCTTGCACGTCGATCCAGTTGACCTTGTCCTCCGCCAGCTGCTGCCGGAGTTCGCCAACGTCTTCCACCGGCGACTCGTCCATCCCGGCGGGATCGTACCGCATCAAGTGAATGACGGTTTGGGTGGCGTCCCCATTGATGGCGAGCGTGCCGGGCCGGGATCCCACGGGCGGGTGTCGTTTGCGGAACATGATCATGTCTTGGGCCTCCACGCAAATGAGAGCACGGGAGATCATAGTACAACCCGCGGAGGCGCCGAAGTCGAGGCTGGATTGACGGACTCGTCGGCAGCGCGAAGATCTGGTAGCTTGGTTCCGCGGTAGCGACGGCGGGGTGTGGCCGTAGACCGACCGAGGAACCGACACATGAAGATTCCCTTCGCCCCGAGCGTATACGAGCACGCCGCGGCCCTGATCGGCCGGAGTCCCTGGGAGGCGTCGCGCGACGGCGAGCTGATGTTCCAAGCGCACCGCGCGGCCTACCTGGAATACGGGCACGCGCCGATCGTGGTGGGCATCGACATCTACAATCTCGAGGCCGAGGCGTACGGCGGCGTCGTGGTCGAAGCCACGGGAGAGGGCATACCGGCCATCGTCGATCCGCTGCTGACCTCACTGCACGAGGGCCTGGACATCGCGGCGCCGGATCCGCGGAGCGACGGGCGGCTCGCCATGGCCATCGACGTCGGACGGCGGCTCAAGGACGAGTTCCCCGACGCCGACGTTCGCCTACCCGTCAGCGGTCCGTTCTCGATCGCGGTGAGCCTGCGCACCATGAACGGTCTGATGGAGGACGTGGCCTTCGAGCCCGGCCTGACGGGCGAGTTCCTCATGCGCTTGGCCGAGAACCAGGCGCCGTTTTGCGGGGCGATCATGGACGCGGGGTTGGACGTGGCCTTCTTCGAGTCCGCTGCGACCCCGCCGATGCTGAGTCCGCGGCTCTTTCACGACCTCGAGCTGCCCGCGTTGAAGCGGGTCATCGAGATCGCCGCCGACGCGGCCGGTCATCCCGTGCCGTGTGTTATCGGTGGAGACACGACACCGATCCTCGACGACATCCTCTCGACCGGCACCGGCTACGTCGTCTGTCCGTTCGAGGCCACCCAGGCCGATTTCATGGCCGCCTGCGCGCATCGACCGGATGTGACGGTGCGGATCAACATGGATCTGCGCATCGTCACGCGCGGTCCCGAGCAGGCGATCCTTCGCGAGGTCGACCGCGTGCTCGCCCTCGCCGAGGGCCGGCCGAACTGCGTCCTCGGAACGGGCGCGCTGCCGTACGAGACCCCGCCGGACCACGTGAAGCGCATCAAGGAATACGTGACCTGATTATCGGACCGCGCATCGATTCTCCTGCTATCGGCGCTGTTGTCCCTCAATCCGCTTGCCTTCCCATCCGATGAATTCGATATCCTCAGCAAGCGCGCCGAGGGTCTAGGGAGATCGTCTCGTGGTATCGGCCGTGTCCAGCGCGGACTTCTCATTGAACCGCATCATCGCGGCGGCGGGTAGTGCGTCGGTTCGTCCCAATCAGCCGGCGGAGGCGGGAAGCGTCGAGGACGCGCGGAGGGTTGAGAAGCCGTACGCCGAGATCCCCACCGAGCCGACCGGCAAGAGCGAGCTGACCGAGGAAGAGCAGCAGGAGATCGAGGAGCTCCGCAATCGCGACCAGCACGTCCGCCGCCACGAGCAAGCCCACAAGACCGCCGCCGGGCAGTATGCGCGAGGCGGCCCCAACTATACCTACAAGCGCGGGCCGGACAACAAGCAGTACGCCGTCGAGGGGAGCGTGCAGATCGACTTGTCCGAGGTGCCGGGCGACCCGGACGCCACCGTCCGGAAGATGCAGCAGGTCAGGCGGGCGGCGCTGGCCCCGGCCGATCCCTCCGCGGAAGATCGCCGGGTTGCCGCCAAGGCCGACGCCATCGCCAACAAGGCACGGACCGAGGCGGCCGAGCAACGGCGTCAGGAACCCGAGGGGACGAACCCCACGGACCGACCGAATGGACCTTCGGGCGCTACCGAGGCCGAACCCTCCGGGGACGCCGCGCGAGGGGCGGGGCCGCACTCCGGGTCGCAGACGGCGGAACCCGAGAATTCGTTTGCCCTCACGCCGGAGATGTCGGCGGCTGCCCAGGCCACCCAGGCGGCCATCCAACCTCCTCCCGCGGAATCGTCGCTCGTTGCCGAGATGTCCCAGCAGCACACCTCGCCCCGAGGGGGCGCCCCGCAAGTACAGATCCGCACGCTGTCCGCTGCCAATGTGGCCGGCAAGTACATCGATGTGAAGGTGTAGCAACCCGCCGAGGTTGTGCGTCTGGTGACTATCCCAACCGGCGACCCTCTTGTGGTTCACGATTCGGTCGAGGGGGCGGTGGGCTTCGGCCCGGAGGGGTCCAGCTCGCGCTTGAGGATTTTGCCCGTCGGGCCACGGGGCAGGTCCTCCGCGATCCAGACGACCTTCGGCACCTTGTATTGAGGCAGATGCTCGCGGCAGAAGTCCCGCAGCTCGCGGTCGTCGGTGGTCATGCCTTCCTTGAGTGTGACGAAGCCGACGGGCACCTCGCCGCGGGTCCCGCCGATCTTCTCGGGGATGACGGCCGACTCGGCGACCGCCGGATGCATCTCGAGCACCGACTCGATCTCGCGTGGATAGATGTTCTCCCCGCTGACGATGATCATCTCTTTCTTTCGCCCGGTGATGGCGATGAAGCGGTCCTCCGTGACGTAGCCCATATCCCCGGTGTAGAACCAACCGTCTTCGTCGACGACCTCCGCCGTGGCCTCGGGCTTGTTGTAGTAGCCCTTCATGATCAGGTAACCGCCGATGGCGAGCTCTCCGACTTCGCCGTGGGGGAGGGTGTTGCGCTCGTCGTCGACGGCCCGTGCATGGACGTTCTCGAGGAGCATGCCGGCCGTTCCCGGACGGTTGTCCCACGGCCGATTGCTGGAAACCACCGGCGAGGTCTCCGTCAGGCCATACCCCTCGAGCAGGGGCAGTCCGAACCGCTCCTCCCAGGCCTTGCTAAGCGCCGGCGGGAGGGCCTCGCCCCCGCTGATGGCCCGCTGGACGGACTGGAAGTGCTCGGGCTTTGCGGTCTTCACGCGAAGCATGGCGGCGTACATGCTCGCGATGGCGTAGACCATCGTCGACTTTCGCTGCGCGATCGTCCGTACCACAACGGAAGGCTGAAAACGCGGAAGGTAGAAGACCGTTGCTGCCAGCGTGATGGGCACGAGGAGCATCGAGGTCAGGCCGAAGCTGTGGAAGAGCGGCAGCACGCCGAGGAACTCTTGGGGGCCCTCAGGCTCTTGGATGTTGATCGATCCCCGGGCGTTCAGCGCGAGGTTCTTGTGCGTGAGCATGACGCCCTTCGGGTCCCCCGACGTGCCTGAGGTATATAGCAGCGTGGCGACGTCGTCCGGCTCGGCCTTGGGAAGCTTGGGCAACGGTGTCAGGTAGGACAGGACCACCTTGCGCTTGATCGGCAGGTCGTTGAGGATGATCTTGTTGGCGACCGGAAGCCTTTCGACGGTCTTGTTCAGGTGCGCCACGTCCTCGGGGAAGCGGAGTGTGATCACGGTGTCCAGCCCCGCATCCTGGCAGATCTTCTCGAGCTCCTCGGGGCGCAAGAGGAGGTTCAGCGGAACCGCCGCCCGGTTTGCCCACAGGATGCCGAAGTAGCTGATCGCGAAACCGGCCGAGGACGGCAGGAAGAGGCCCACCCGCGGACAGTTCGTCGTCTGCTCGACGACCTTCTTCATCACGCTCGCGACGCGCACCAGGCGAGCGTACGTTAGCTCCATCCCGAGCAGATCGGCGACGGCCACCTGGTCGGGGACCCTATCCGCGGATTGATGTAGCACTTCGACGAGCATCGCGGTTCCTCGGCGATAGACTAGCGCTCCCTCGTTCCATGCGAAAAGGGCCACGCCCCGCTTTCGAACGTGGCCCGGTGGGTATGCGACGAATGATACCTGCGCGTCGTGTTGGTGTCCACCAGGACATACGCTGATTGTCCCAGGCTCCTTCGGCGATGTGGGACCGGTTGCCCTCTGCCGGGGGATCCCAACGCGCGCGGTCGAGAACGGCCACGCCGCGCGCCTTGTGCACGCCTCAGGCCGGCCCTTCGCCCGGATGATCGATGATCCGATCCGAACGTGGCACATCACTCGACAAGGGGAGCCGGATCGTGAAGCTCGTCCCGTTGTTCGGCTCCGTGTGCAGGTCAATCGTTCCGCCGTGGCCGCGAACGATCCGACGCGTGGTCGGCAGCCCCAGGCCCGTGCCCTCTCCTTTCGTGGAGAAGTAGGGAAGGAAGATCTTCTCCTTGTCCTCCTCGCGGATGCCCGGACCCGTGTCGGCCACCTCGATCCGCGCCATGCCGTCTTCCTGGGCGGCCGTTCGCACGATCAGATCCCCGCCCTCGGGCATCGCCTGTTGGGCATTGACGAGCAGGTTCAACACCGCTTGCTTGAGTTTGCCGCGATCGACGTCGCAGATCAACGGTTGGGGATCGAGGCTCGCCCGGATGCGGACCGACTTCGACTCTGCCTGCGGCCGGAAGAAGACCAGGAGGTCGTCGACGAGGTCGTTCAAGTCCACGGGGGCGCGATGAAGCTCCTGTCGACCGATGTAGTGCAGGAAGTCGTCCAAGATCTCCTGAAGGCGGTCGACCTCCGTCCGCAGCGATTGGATCTTGTGGATACTGCGACGACGCAGATCGGTGTCCTCGTCCTCGGCCGCCTCGCGCCAATCCTCCCCGAGGAGCTGCAGGTTGACCTTCAGGGTGGACAGCGGGTTGCGGATCTCGTGCGCGAGTCCGCCCGTCAACGTCGCCAGCTCGGTGAGCTGGTCGGTGCTGTCTTCTGATTCGGCGACGGCGGCCTCTGGCCGCTCGGGCTGCGGTTCCGCCGCGCCACGACGAAGCCACGCATACGTTGCGCCGCCCCCCACCGTCAAACCGAGAAGAAACGCGACGACCCACAACGTCTCAGACCTCCGTTGCACTCGTCGGGCGGATCGCCCGGACAGACCGCACGAGCGAACACAGCATCGCACCCGAGGCGACGAATCGCAATCAAAAAGGGTGCCGTATCCTCCCCAAGTGTTGGACGACGGGCTGGGGAATCGTGTCTAATGGAGGCAGGGACGTTCGTTCCCGTCGGTATCTGCAAGGAGAGGAACCCACCACAACCCCCCAAGTAGGAGCCTACGTCGTGTGGAAGCCGAACTGTCTCGAAGCTTCAGGGATCGCCCCAGCCCCGCGAAGCGTCCTCGTATCGCTGGTCCTTGCCGCCGCCCTCCTCTTTCCGGGTTGGCAGCGGTCGTCGCTCGCCGGGTCGGCCGATGATCACGGCGAATCGTCTGCTGGCGGATGGCGTGTCGGATACGCCGAGGCGGACATCACGCCCCAGCCGCGCCAGACCCAGATGGCCGGGTTCGGCCGCGAGCGGTATGCCGAGGGTGCGATTGCCCCGTTGATCTCACAGGCCGTCGCCCTGCGCGACCCGAGCGGCAAGACGGCCGTGCTGGTGACCGCGGACGTCGTCGGTCTCGATCGCATTCTCGTGGAGGTCTATCGTCACAAGATCGTGAAGAAGCACAAGCTCGATCCCGCCGGCGTCATGTTCGCGTCCTCCCACACCCATTGGGGGCCGCCCACGCGCCTGAACGCGCACCTGAGCTGCGGCGGGCCGAACGTATGGTATCTGGCGAAGCTGGAAGGGACGATCCTCCAGAATGTGGCCAAGGCCCTGAAGAATCTTGCGCCCGCGACGATCGATTATGCCCACACGAAGAGCGTGGGCATCGCCGCCTGCCGGCGGCTCTACAAGGGCGGCAAGGTGCATTGGGCCCCGAACTCCGACGGGCGATTCGACGACCACGTGCCGATAGTCCGCATCCGGCGCGAGGGTTCGCCCAAGCAACTCCTCATCGTGGGGCACGCGAGCCATCCCACCAGCTCGGGGGCGATCAACAAGTACAGCCCGGATTACCCGGGCGCGATGCGCGATGTGCTCAACGAAGCCTTGGAGGACAGCCGGGCGATCTTTGTCCAGGGCTGCGGCGGCGACGCGAAGATCGTCCACAAGGATCCTCAGAAGGGGAAGCTCGTCTTCTCCGCGCACCCGGACCGCGCCAGGCAGGCCGGTGAGAAGCTCGCGCGGCTCGTGCTCGCCCGGCTCGAGCGTAAGGAATTCACTCCCGTTCGCCCGGGGCTGAAGTATTCGCTGGTGTCGGGGACGCTGACCTACGGCGAGCCATGGCCTGATCAGGAGATCCGCAAGGTGGCCTTCGACGGTTCGCCCCGGGGCTACCTGACGTGGAACGCCAGACAGTTTCTGGGCAAGCCCGACGTCACCGAGAGCTTTCGCTATGACGTGCAGGTCTGGCGGCTCGACGGCGACCTGACGATCGTCGGCATGGAGGGCGAGGTGTGCGCCCCCTGGGGACCGATCGTCCGCGCGATGGCCGATGTGACTCGTGAGGCCATGGTCGTGGGCTATGCCAACAGCATTACGTCCTACATCCCGGATGCGCAGATCATGCGGGAGGGCGGCTACGAGGCCGTCCGAGCGCATATGTACTTCAAGCCCGCCCCGTTCACCGAGAAGGTCGAGGACGAGGTGAAGGCCGTCGTGCGCAAGGGGCTGCGGGCCGTCGAGTAGGCAATCCGCGTATCGGTGCGACCGGCGGTCCGGGAGACGGGACATGCCCCCGAGCCAATTGACCGCCTCGCCGGGCGTCGGGTATTCTCAACGGTTCCCGTCGCCGGGGCCTGAGCCGAGATCGTTCCCCGCGGCCGGAGAGGACCCCCTATGTCGGACGGAGCCCCCGTCATCCTCAGTTCGCGAGGTCGCAGCCTGCTCGGCGTCAAGGAGACGATCGAGTCGATCGTCGTGGCCTTCATCCTGGCGTTCGCGTTTCGGGCGTTTGTGGCCGAGGCGTTCGTCATTCCCACCGGATCGATGGCGCCGAATCTCTACGGCATGCATCGGATGCGCACCTGCACGGCCTGCGGCACCGAATACGCCTACGGGTACAGTCTCGGCATGCGGGGCAGGCTCCACCCGCCGACCCATCTCGTTTGCCCGAATTGCGGACACACGCCCGACCGGGTCGAGCCCGGTCCGGCCGACAACGGCGACCGTATCTTCGTCTTGAAATGGTTGTTCGACATCGGCCGGTTGCTGCCCGACGTCGAGCCCGACGCGGAGAAGCGGTGGTGGCACGTCTTCAAGCCGTGCCGCTGGGACGTGGTGGTCTTCAAGGACCCGCAAGACGGCACGACGAACTTCATCAAGCGGCTGATCGGTTTGCCGGGCGAGGTGCTGGAGATCATCGACGGGGACATCTACACCGTCGACGCCGACGAGCTGGCCCGAACCGACGTAGGCCAGGCGATCCTCGACAAGCTGGAGCAGCATCGCGCGAGCTACGGCAGCTTCACACCCGAGGAGCAACGCCTGTACAACCGATTGCTGCGGATCCGCCGGAAGACACGGCGGGCGCAACAGGTGCTCTGGCTGCCCGCCTACGATCACGACCTGCTCCCGGTCCGGAGGCCTGAGCTGGCGGGGTGGCGGCCCGAACCTGCCAACCCGTCGTCCGATTGGGACGCGAGCCGCCGCAAGATCCGCTTCGCCTCGAGCGGCCGAGGCCGTCTGCAGGAGATCCGGTTCCAGCGCAGCACCTTTCCGATCTGCGACGTGTACGCCTACAACGGCATGCAGGAGGCCCACCGCTACCCGGGGGCCGATCGAGACGAGATCAACGTCAGCGACGTCCGCCTGCGGTGCGTGCTCGTGCCCCGGGGCGGTCAGGGGCGGTTCGCGCTCTCGCTGACCAAGCGAGACGATCGGTTCGTGGCCACGCTGTACAGCAACGGTCGTGCCACGCTCGAACGCTACTCCCTGAGCCGGCCCGACCAAGCCCCGGCCACGATCGGCGAGACCGACATTGGCCCGTTGGAGGTCGGTGAGCCGCTGCCGATCGCGCTGAGCAATGTCGACTACCGGGTCACGCTGACGGTGAACGGCCGGGACGTGCTGGAGACCTCGGGCGAGCAGTATCCCGTCTTGCCGCGAGGGCGAGCGGAGAATCTCGCGGAGTATGCACGAACGCTTCGACCGATGGGGCCGGACACGGCCCCCGAGCTGCGATTCGGCGCCGCCGGGATGGACCTGGAGCTGTGGCACGTCGCGATCGACCGCGACGTCTACTACCGCTCCTTGATCGGCAGCCGGTCCATCGGTTGGGGGACGCAGGGCCAACCGATCTACCTGCGCAACATGCCCGACCGCGGCATTCAAGAGTACTTCGGCCTGGGCGACAACAGTCCGTTGAGCAAGGACAGTCGGTTGTGGAAGGACCTCGGCCCGCATTTGGTTCTGCGCGAGGCGCGGGGCGACTATCAGCTCGGTGCGATTCCGGGCGATCAGATGATCGGCCGGGCGTTCCTCGTGTACTGGCCCGCGGGGTATCCCCTCCTGCGGGACCGGCTCAACATCATTCCGAACGTGGGCGACATGCGCTTGATCCGCTAGAGCCGTCCATCGAAAACCAGGGCTGCGATGGCCGGGATGACGCTCCAACAAGCAGACCGACTCACCTGGTTTCGACGTCATGCGATGACGCTCGGGTTGGCCCTCGCCGGCGTGCTCTGGCTGACCATCCACGGATACGTCGTGCGGAATATCGCGCTCGCGGGCGCCCCGCGGCTCGGTGCGCACGTGGGGGTCTTCGTGGTTCTGCCCCCGGCGCTATGCCTTTTGGTGTGGCGGAGTTTGGTCCGCCGACTCCCACGCGAGCCCCGCGACCGGCATGGCTGGGGCCGGCGCGCGGGACCCTTGTTGCTGGCGATCAGCATCGCGTTTTGCATCGGCAGCGTCCGTCTGGGGCAGACCCATACCCGAGAGACGCGCCTTCTGTTCCGCAAGGTTGCCCCGGCCGTGCCCGGGGATCCCGGCTTCCGAACCGTGCGCGATGCCTTCGTCCGCGCGCAGCGTCTGTTGGGGGTATCGGGTTTGCTGCTGCAGCTCGGCGTGCTCTGTTTGGCAGGGGGGTTATCCGACGGCGCGGCGCCCTCGCCGCAGGAGCCACAGACCGCCGAGGGCGAGCAGACCTAAGCTCATCGGTTCGGGAATGGGTTGGAGATAGATGCCGTATCCCACGCCCCACGGATAGGCGCTGCTCATCGAACGGAATTCCTTCCACACGATCATCTCGCTCTCAATCCAGGTCGTGTAGCAGCCGTAGTACCGTCCCGATTCCCCGCCGTCGTAGTAGCCCAGCACCGGGACGAAATGGTCCGTCCCGCCGCTGCCACTGGAGTCCACGAGGAACATCATGGGACGGCCCGCGTCGATCTCGGCCACCAGGTCGTCCCAGGTGAACGCCCCGGAGCCCGCGGATTCGTACCACGACTCGAATTCGTAGCCGCGGTAGTCCGTGTATCCTTCGAAGGCGTCATCGGCGTAGGCAAGGTAGCTCCATCCGTAGTTGAGCGAGCCGACCGACGTGCGGAACCAGTCGGCAATGCTCGTCATCGGTGGAACCGGGAGGTTGGCGTCGTCCGGTTTGGGGTCGTACTTGGCGTTGTGTTCCGGGCTGGAGATCTGGTCTCGAACGTTGATTGTCAGGTAGAGGTCGTCACCGGCCGCATCGAACAGGTTCTCGTACCCCATCAGATCCCAATAGCCGATCACGGACGCCGCGGCCGTCGGGCCGCAACCGTGATACCAGTTATAGGCGGGGACGTTGTCGAGCGTAACGGGGGATGCGACGGCCGGGATCCCGACGATCGCAACGGAAAGCACGACGCACAAACCGAGCGGACGGTGTCGCTCCATCCTTTTCCCTCCTTACCGCGATGAGCCCTGGTGTGACTCCGTGCGGAAGCCCTCACCCCACTGCTGCAATCGTGGTGCTCGCGTCCCTCAACGCGGTCACCCGAGTGGGGCTCGGCTACCTCCCTCTGACATCTAGCCTAGCAAACCCCGATATCGAGCTGCAAGGGTAGATTCCCCCGGTCGATGTGCTGGCGGCGCCGAGCGTTTCGTCCGGTGGCCCGTCATCGAGGTCCGTACGAAGACGACCGGAGCCGCTCAGCCGGGCCTTCATGCGGACGGCGGTTGACATCCGTCGGCCGGACGCGGAGAGTATACGCCCGGCACGTTGGCAAACACCGCATCAACATCTGATTGCGAGAGGAGCGAGCAATGGCTACGTCCAACACGAGTCGTCGAGAGTTCTTGAAGCGCGCCGGAACGGCCTCGGTCGGCGCGATGGCCTTTCCGTACGTCGTCCCCGCGTCCGCCCTGGGCAAGGCCGGGTCGGTCGCCCCGAGCAACCGCATCGTGATGGGGGCGATCGGCACGGGCGGCAAGGGCACGAACAACATGCAGACGTTCCTGGGATTCCCCGAAGTCCGGGTGGTGGCCGTCTGCGACGTCGACACCAAGCACCGCGACAAGGCGAAAGGGATCGTCGACAAGAAGTACGGCAACAAGGACTGCAAGGCCTACGACGACTTCCGCAAGCTGTGCGCGCGGAAGGACATCGACGCCGTGTCGATCGGCACGCCCGACCACTGGCACGCCCTGAACACCATCGAGGCGGCCAAGAACGGCAAGGACGTGTACTGTGAGAAGCCGCTGGCCAATTCCATCGGTGAGGGCAGCGCGATGGTCGACGCGGTCCGCAAGAACAAGCGGATTCTGCAATGCGGCAGCCATGAGCGGAGCCGAACGAACGTCCGCTTCGCGTGCGAGCTGGTCCGCAACGGCCGGCTCGGTGAGGTCAAGGTCGTCGAGATCAACCTGCCCTGCGACCAGGACCACCACAAGAAGGCCCAGGAGCTGGCCAAGCAGGACCATCCGGTCAAGCCGGTGCCGCCGGAGCTGGACTACGACATGTGGCTCGGACACACCAAGAAGGTGCCGTACAACGAGTATCGCACGCACTTCTATTGGCG
>CAZKCX010000072.1:8604-15182 GCA_964550865.1 uncultured Planctomycetales bacterium | reverse complement strand
TCGCGTCATCCGGCGCGTGGACGGCCCAGCGAAGAAGCACCCCGTCTGTGCCGGTTACGGCAGCGCCGGCTCGCTCTGCAACTTCGGACCCGAGGTCTGCGACATCATGATGATCTACTGGTACCCGGTGAGCAGCTCGGGCTACAACCGTCTCATGACCAGTCGCGAGGTCCAGTGGATGATGGGGTACGCGCGGAGAATCGTCCCCGGCATCCCGTTCGTCGGCATCTATCAGGCCTTCAACGGCGGTTCACGGAGTGTGGCGATTCCCACAAGGCGGCAGCTCCGCGAGCAGCTCGAGGACTTTGTCCGTGAGGGCGCCTGCGGCCTGGTCGCGTTTCTCGCCCGCGGCAAGGAGCCGCTCCACGGCTGGGCGGCCGAGAAGCACATGCAGGAAGTGCTTCGCGCCGCTCATCGCGAAATCCGCACCACCGGCGGGTTGACCGTTCGCGCCCAGCCGGAGGCCATGCGCCGGACGCGCGTCCAACCGATCGGCCACTGGACGCATCCGAGGGAGGTTGCCGGCATCGTCCCCGCCTGGTACGTGATCGGGGCATTCGACGACAAGGAGAAGAAGAGGAGCCGCGCCGTCTTCCCGCCGGAGAAGAAGATCGATCTGGAGGGCGTCTACCGAGGCAAATCCGGCAAGGTCCGATGGATCCAGCGTCGGTCGTTCGGAGGCGTTGTCGGCCTGGGCGAGATCTACGGCAGTCACGCCTATTCAGAGAACGTGGTCGCCTACGCCACATGTACGGTCACGAGCCCCCGCAAGCAGTCGGTCCAGATGCGCTTTGGGAGTGACGACGACGCTGTCGTGTGGGTCGGCGGCAAGCAAGTGTGGCGTCACGAGGGGACGCGGGGAATTCAGCGGGATGATGATCTCATCGACGCGGTTCTCCAGGAAGGTGCGAACCGGATTCTGGTGAAGGTCTGTAACCGCGGAGGCATGTGGGCGTTCTTCATGCGCTTCACCGATCGCGAGCGCCGGCCGGTCCCGAACCTGACCTTCTCCCCCTGCCCATGAGGTTGAGCTTCATCTTTCTGTCAGGAGCGAGACGATTACCTTACTTGCCCTGCCGGAGGATCCGTAGCGGACCAAGCAGTCCTGAGGGCACCAGCTTCTTGCCGCGCATCCGCTCGTAGTGCGTCTCCGGCACCATCCGGCTCTTGCGATCGGACTTCGGCAAGGCCGCGTCGCCCACAATACGGTTGTGCCAGAGGTTCGCCACACGGACCTCGAGGCGGTTCTCGCCGGGCTGAAGTGCCTCCGTCACGTCGAACGCATACGGCGGACACCATCGAACGCCCAGGCGCTTTCCGTTCAGGAAGACCTCACACACTTCACGAACCTCGCCCAAGTCGAGCCGCGCTCGAGCGTCGCTCTTCTCCACATCGTCGGGAAGTGTGAAGCCTGTGCGGTAGGCGGCGATTCCGCTGAAGTGTCGGATGGCCGGGTCTGGGTTCTCCGACCACGACGTGAGCGCATCAAGCTTCACCCCGTCCGGCGCGCCCGGCCCGTCGAGGAACGCCAGCTCCCAAGGCCCGGACAACTCGATGACCGGCCATGCCGTCTTCGATGCGCCAGGCTGCTTCAGCGCAACCTTGCCGCCCGGACGAAAGACGACGAAGACCGAGCCATGCGCGTCGAATCGCATAGGGACGCGCACGCCCTGCTTCGTTTGCTCGCAGTGCGCCGGTTCGATCGTGCCCGTCAGCGGGTCCCACAGCTCCGGCGGTCGATCCTGGATCCGAAACTCGACCGGTGTCTCCACAGGGCGGCCGGCGCGATTGACGACGAAGAAGATGTCCTCCTTGTCGGTTCGACGGTGGACGAAGCGGAGCGGCGCCTCCTTCTTGATTCGCCAGCAAGGAACCGTCGCGCTCTCGGCGACGATGGGCTCGAGCCGGGCATAGTCATGCCCAGGCAGCCGGACCAGCCGATCGTCCTCCCAGAGCGCCTTGGCAATCGCCCGAAGCCGCTCGTCGCACCGCGGATAGTCGGTGAGCCCCGGGCAGCGGCTCGGCGGATCGCCCGCCCAAACGACCGTCGCCCCCTCCCTTAGCAGGTCTCGAATCTTGGCCAACGTCGCGAGCGGCATCGTCGGGTGCGGCGTGGGAATGACATACAACACGCCGTACGTCGCGCCGGAATCAAGAACGATCCGCCCGTCGCGGACCTGCATGTGCTTCTGGATCACGTCGTCACAAAGGTAGTCAAAGGCAAACGCCTTCGACCGCTTCGAAAGGTCGTCGTCCTTCGGCGTGTGCCATAGGCCGTCGTCCTTGCCGCGGAAGGTGTAGTACACCGCCACGTGTGCCACGTTCCGGCCCGATTGCAGCAAGAAGCAGCATCGCGCGAGGTAGTCGAAGAACGGCCGGGCCATCGGCCACCAGGTCTGATTCCTGTTCAGGTGCGGCCCGGCGTTGTGGACCCATCCCGGCCGGCCCGCCTCGACGGGCGAATACTCCGTCACGGCCGAGGTGAGGTAGTTTCCGCCGAGCAGGAAGGCCTCGTCCACACGAGTCTTCATCCGCGCAGGGCGAATGGCGAAGTGGTTGATCGTGGCCGTCCAGGACTCCAGGCCGATAAGCCTCTTGCCGTACGCGTGTGCGGCCGACGCGGCGAGCTTGACGTTCGAACGCCGGCGCATCCAGAACTCGCCCTGAGGGATGTCCACCGCACCGAGCGATCGAATCGGGTCGTTGGGGATGATGTGCGGCCCGCCGGCCTCGGCCTCGAACGCCACACCGTGCCGACGGCACCACGCATTCACCCGCCGGTAGTGCGTCTCGATGATGAGGTCGCTCACGGTCGTGCGCAGATCAAAGAGGAAGCGGCACTGCTCTTCTGTCAGCGTGCCGTGAATCTTGGTCGGTTTGAAGCGCTGGTCCTCCACCTTCATCAGTGTTGGAAGAAACGGCAGCGGATCGTACCCGCGACGCTGAAGGAAGGCCTCGCGGAAGCCGGACGTCCACGTCGGGCGGCCGATCTCCCAGCTATCGCAGTGAAAGCCGTCGAAGGCCGTGCCGTCAACCCCGCCCAGCCCCGCGAGCATCGGCTCGGCGACGCGATGCAGCTGGACGTCCGTGCCCTTCTCGCTGAGGTGATCGTGATGGAGGCCATCTCCGGTCGGACTCGCCGACAGCAACCGAATGCCCGACGGCGCGCCGAAGCATGAGATGACCCTCCAATTGCCTTGTGGCACGTCCCAACGCAGCGTGCGGTCGGGCGCGACCTTGTCGCTCAGATCGACGACCCGGCCGCTCTTCTGCTCTCGAGCCAAGACGAAGGCGTCGCCCACACGAATCGCTTCGAGCTTCGGTCGGCCCTCATCGGAGCGTGGAATCCCATCCGTGTATCTTCGCGGGCCCGAAATCGGTTCGGACACCGCGAAGGACAGCTCCTGCGAAGACATCTCCGGCGTCACCCACGGGCCACCCGCGTTCCAACCGCTGCCCAACCGGCTTCTGCAGATCAGCCCCAGTCGGCCGCACTCGGACACGATGTGCGCGAACATCTCGAGCCACCGCTCGCTCAGGAACGGGATGTCTTCGATGTGCGCGGTCTTCTCGTCGCGCGGCATGGCCAGCGTGTCCTTGACGGTCACACCGCCCATGCCGGCGGCCTTGAAGGCCTCGATCTGTCGCGTGATCTCCGGCTTGGCGAACGCGCTGCCGTGACACTGCCACCAGCACTGCGCCCGCGAGATCGCTGGTGGATCGGCGAATCCCTCTTCCAAAGGGACCGGCCTGCCGGCATCGAACAGCCCCAATGCGCGTGTCGGCCCGTTCGTTTGTGTGCACTTCGCGGGCTCCGCCCGGGAAAGCTGCGCCGGGACAAGAAGACACGCGCAAGCCATGAACGCGCCACAGGACGTTCGCATGCGCCGGCCGTGCCTCTGTCGACCGATCCAATGCCTCATCGCTGGGACTTCTTCCCGGCCAAGAATTGGAATGAATACAGATCCGTATCCCGCATCACGAAGCGCAGGCGGACGGGTTTGCCGGCGAGGGCGCTCACGTCCGTCTTGCCCTTCCAGCTCGCCGTGGTGCGGATGTAGTTCCCGTTGATGACGTCGGCGTCGGCCTCGGTGAACCCCTTTATCGGTTTTCCGGCTTCATCGAGGATCTCCACCTTCACCGTGCCGCCCGCGCCCGTATCCACATTGAGCCGGAGCGTCTCGCCGGCAAAGACGAGCGGTTTGGTGACGAGCTCTCCCCCGGTGTAGGCCGCCCGCGCGGAGATGAAGCCGTCCAGCCGCAAGACCGCCCTGCCGCGAGCGCCGTGACTCTTCTTCTGCGACTGCTCCTTGTGATGGACGTCGAGGCCGGCAAAGTAGAACCACAGCTCGTCGCCCACGCGAATCGCGTTGCCGTCCGGGTAGATCTGCTTGCTCCAAAACGTGCCCTCGAGACCCAGCGCGATGAAGGGCCTCCGCTTCGGCGTGCGGTTCCAATGGATGCCGTCGCGGCTGGTCACGAGTTGGACGTCCATGGTGGACGGCTCCTGGATGAACTTGTTGTTCCACCACTTTCGCGTCAGGTCGAACTTCCAGTGGTAGTACGCGTTGGGCAGTCCGATGTAGATCCCGGGCGCCTCGCCGTAGGGGGTCACGTTTCCGCCGTAGAAATCCATCCGCGTGAGGCCCTCGGGCGAGTTCGCGCGATCCACGGCGTCCGGCTCGAGCACGACTTGCTCCTTGCCCCAGTTCAGGAAGTCGTCGGAAACAGCCCGCCCGACCTTCAAGACGCGCGTCCGCCCCGGATAGCCCTTGAAGTGCTTCTTGTAGTAGGCGATCTGCGCGGGGTCTTGAGGCTTCACGCGCGTGTACTGGACATACTTGCCGATCCGCTCGTCCCAGAAGAGGGAGAACTGCGTGTCGGAGGCCGAGGGGTTCATCTTTTTCGGAACCATGAGTCGCCAGTGAATGCCGTCCGCCGAGGCGAAGGCGTATTGGCCTTTCGGCAGCTCCTTGGTCACGCGGACGGGAATCGGCCCCTCGTCGCTTCTGGTCGGCTTGCCACGCACCGGGGAGATCTTGACGAACATCTTGTACTTCTCGTCGGGGCTCTCGGCATTCTCGTCGACGAAGACGCAAGGTCCGTCCAACTCCGAAAAGACGTACGGAAACGCATCGTTCGGCAGGAGGATGTTGTTCTCGCGCGAGCCCTCCCATTCGCACAGCCCGAGGTTCGGCTTGCGCCAATGGATGCCGTCGTCCGACGTCGCATAGCAGAGGATGCGGTTGTACGGCCGGCCCCAGATGTTCTTGCGGGGGTCCTTCGGGTCGGGCGAGACGAAGTGATGCGGCAGCGTGTTGTAGTACATGCGGAACTTGTCACCGTCCTTGATGACGTACTGACGCATGTCGAGCATGCCTGTGCCTTCCCAGGGCCTCTCGTTCTCGACCAGGCGCTCGCCCGTGACCCGAGCGGGGTGCATCACCATCTCGACGTTCTTCATCGACGCAACGAGGTGGGCATCACGACCGTCCTCGGCCCACGGTCCGATGAAGAGCTGCTTGTCCGATCCGATCGCGAGCGGCTTGGCCTCGCTCGCCGACGGCATCGTCAGCAGACAAAGACACACGATTCCGGCAACGTTCATTGCACACCTCGCTTCGTGTTGTGGTCATCCGCAGGCTACCAAACCGACGTGGCCTTCACCAGATCCCCGACGGAGGGCAAGCACGTCCGGGTGCTTCATACGGATCGTTGGGGGATGCCGTGTAGGGCGCGATCTGCCCGAGCCGCGAGATTCATCTCGCGCGGTCACTCTCCGCGCAGCATGAATGCTGCGGCTCGGGCAAGGGATACGCAGCATCGGCACGGGGATGCTCGTGCGACCGGAATCGACATGCCCTCAGCGCATCCCGATCCCTGTTGCGCGACACAGGAGCGACGCTGCCCGTCGCACAAGAAGCCAGACTCCGGGCGAATCCGCTATAATCGCATAGAGGCTATGCCGATGACCAAGAACGACCGATGAGCCGCCCTGACCGTTAGGAAGCCTCATGCCCCGACTGTTGTCCGACCTCGAATCGGCCATGCGGATGGCCCGGATGTTCGGATCCGTGTGGCTGTCGCGCCACCTGGGTACACGAATCCGGATTCTCCCGTTTCTCTATCTGGACATCGTCGACCGATGCAACTCCCGCTGCCGTAGTTGCGACATCTGGAAGATCCGGGAAGGCTCGCCCTTGGAGCTGACGACCGAAGAGGTCCTCGGCCTGCGACCGGCCTTGCAACGCCTCCATACGGAGATCGTCTCCATCGGCGGCGGCGAGCCGACGCTCCGCGAGGATCTGGAGGAGTGCATCGCGGGGTTTCGCGAGGTCGGCCTGGGCGTGCACATGAATTCGAACGGGCTGGCCATCAGCGCGGAGCGGGCCCGCTCCCTCGCCGGCGCGGGATTGAACGTGGTCTACTTGTCCTGCGATCATCCCGAACCGGAGGGATACAAGGCGATACGCGGCGTCAACGGCCTGCATCGCGTTGAAGCGGCCATCCGGCACTTCCAATCGCTGCCGGAACCCCTGCCGGTCGAAAGAACCCACCCTTTCCAATTGAATTGTTGC
>CAZKCX010000072.1:0-8594 GCA_964550865.1 uncultured Planctomycetales bacterium | reverse complement strand
GCCGGAACCCCTGCCGGTCGGGATCAATACCGTCGTCTCGACGCTCAACCAGGACGTCATCGAAACGATGGCTCAGCGGTGTATTGATTGGGGTGTGAGCAAAGCCCAATTCATCCCCATCCATACGCACCTGCAGCACCGGGAGATGGATCGGGCCGAGCTGGCCCCGCTGATCCCGAAGAAGGAGGACCTGCCCGCGATCAAGGCGTCCATCAAGCGCGCGACCTACAAGCTTCGCGAGCACGGCATCGAGACGAACTCCAACTTCTTCATCGACCTGTTCGATCGCGCCTATCAGCCGGTCCGCTCCGTCCCGTGCATGGCCGGAACGCTGTTCGTTATGGTCAACCCGTTCGGCTACGTCGTCCCCTGCTACCAACGAGCCCAACGATTGAACGTTCGAGAGATGCCCCTCGATGCGATCGTGCGGAGCCCGACCTATCAGAAGCAGTGCAGGTCCGTCGCGAACTGTGAGCTGCCCTGCTGGGACGCGGGCAGCGCCGAGCCCAGCATTCGCTTCTATCTACCGTATCTGCTGTTCCATCCGATCGAGATCTATCGACAAGCCCGCATGCATCTGGGATAAGATCCTCCCGTGCGCAAGAGAGACCTCGCCAGACCGCTCAGCCTCGTTGTGCTCGCTGTCGTGAGCGTGTACGGCCTGTACACGATGTTCACCAGCGATTGGACGACCGTCGTGGCCGCCTGGCGCGGGCGCCTCGGGATGCTGGCCATCGCGCTGGCCCTCGGCGCGCTCGACATCACGCTGGAGGGCATCTCGTGGATGTGGGTCTACCACCGCATGGGCGTACGCGTTTGGGACCGCACGGGCGTCAAGGTCTTCCTGAGCGGGTACGCGGGCCTGCTCCTGCCGATGCAGCTCGGGAATCTGATCCGGCCGGACGCCATCGTGCGGCTCGGCCGCGGACGGTTGCGAGCGGGCATCAAGGCCGAAGGGGTGGCGTTCTTCCTGGACGGGACGGGGGCGTTGGCCGTCCTTGTGGGCGTCGGCGTCCTCCTTGTCCATCCGATCCTCAGCCCCATCGCGTTCTTCGTGGTGATCGCGGCCATGCTGGCGGTGGGCGATCGCATGGGATCCATGGTCGCCGGCACCCGCCTCGAGCTCCCCGAGGCGTTCTGGTGGCGATGGGAAACGCTTTCCGTCGTCCTCCTCCGCGCCGTCTGCTGGCTGGCCAACGGCCTCGCCCTCTTCGCGCTCATTCACGACCTCTCGCCCGACGTCGGCCTGACTGAAACCCTCTTCTTCGCACCGGCCTCGACGGTCCTCGGCTCGGGCACCGGCCTGCCGGGCGGAATCGGGGCCGTGGAGGGCCTGCTCGGCGTGAGCCTGCGCATCATGCACATCCCGCCCGCACACTACGCCTTCGCCGTCGGCGCGTTTCGCCTGACGACGTTCTGGGCGTGGCTCCCCGTCGGCTGGATCGCGCTCATGTGGCTGAATCGACGGATCGGTCGGCAACGGACCGCGTCTTCGTGACCCGTCCCATTTCGAGAAGCGGCGAGGCATCGGTCCAACGCGTCTGAGATTCGGCAGGGAGAGGCGGGCCAAGCCCACGTCACGGAGCGACCGCAGGTACCCCGTCACGACGGGCCGACCTGGGAATCCTTGCGGAGGCCGGCCACCCACGCCGCCATGCCGGCGATCAGCCGCCGCGCGGTGCTCGGGCTGCTGTAGTAGCGCCAGAAGCGGCGGAAGTGCCAGAGCATATAGCCGGGGCGCAGGTAGTATCGGCGGTAGAAATCCCGCTGAAGATCGACCAACTCGGTGGGCGGTAGGTTGCTGGGCGTCCAGGTGGGCACCTCGTAATGGTACTGACTCCCCTCCCGCACGTGCGAGCTGTCCTCGGCGTCGAGGCCGATATAGTAGGGGCTGTCCGGATAGGCGCAGTAGACCTGTACCTGGATGTAATCGCTCTTGAGGCGCATGGACAGCTCGACGGTCTTCTCGAAGTCCTCCTTCGTCTCGCCCGGACTGCCGACCAACAGCAACGCCACTGCGCCGACGTCGTACTTGTGCAGCTGCTCGAAGGCATTGTGGATATGGTCGAGCCACGCCTCCCCCGACTTGCATTTGCCGAGCAGCTCGATCACGCGCGGCGATCCGGACTCGACACCGATCTTGAACAAGACCGCCCCGGACTTCGCGGCGGCCGCGACACGCTCCTCATCGAGCTCGTCGGGGCGGGCGTGGGCGATCCACGGAAACCTCAGACCCCGCCGCTCGATCTCCCGGCAAACCTCGAGGAAGTTTCTCTTGTCGCAAAGGAGCGTGTCGTCCTCGAAGATGATCGCCTCGGCGCCCGTGTCCAAGAGCTTCTCGATCTCCCCGACGATCGCCTCCGGGCTGCGGACGCGCACGTGGGACCCGAAGGTCTTCCGGACAACGCCCGAACAGTGCGTACACCGATGCGGACACCCCCACGCGCTGAGGACGTAGCCCCACACCTTCGGCGGTTTGCCCGGAATTGGAAACGGGAAGGGGTAGCGGGCCAACTCCTCGCGCGTGAAGTCCGGCGGCGGAAGCGTGTTGGGGTCGCTCAGGACGAACGGCTTGCGCTGCTCGAGTGCCTCGGTATACAGCGTGACGAGCTCCTCGAGCGGCTCACCCCCGCGGAGTCGGCGGATCAGCGCGGGTACGGCCCCCTCCGGGTCGCCGAAGACGGGGATGTCGAACGCGTCATACCAGCCGGGGACGGAGCGATACGCCACGTGGCTGACCTGCTGGCCGATCGCCACGGTGATCACGCCGGCCTTCCGGAGGGCCGTTCCGACTTGGACGGACTCATCGATGCAGGGCGTGATGGCGCGGATGATCGCGATGTCGGGCTTGTGGGCCAGAATGGCTTCCACCTGCTCGGCGGGCGTCCAACGCTGAAGCCAGCCGTCGAGCAGCTCCACGTGTTCACCGGTTTCGGCCTTGAGCACGGCCTGGATGTACTTGAGGTCCAAGGCCGGATGCAGGTGCCTCGGATGTCCTCCCAACTCCGTCGGTGCTCGCTCGATGCGGGTCAAGATCGGTTTGAGGTCCCGAGGCATCAGCGCGCTTCCCCTCCCACCGCTTGCGCCAGAACGCGTGCCACCTTCCGGACCTGCCGGGGACGCATGCCGTCGTACAACGGCACGAGCACCGCTCGGCCAAAGACCCCTCGCGCAACGGGGCAATCGTCATAGCCCAGCATCTCCGACGTGTCATCCATGACCTCGGTGCCGATGCCGATGTCCACCCCCCTGCGCATCACGCGCCGACGCAATTCGCGGGGTTCGATCGGGCTTCGCGCGACGAAGTTGTAGAACGCCGGCTTGCCCACGCGATCGCGGACCTGAATGCCGTACGACTCCGGCAGCATGGCGGCGAATTCGTCCCACAATCGATTCAGCCGTTCGTTCCGCGCGTCGAGCTCGGCCAGCCTACGCGTGCCCAGCCGGCCTTGGAAACCGGAATAGGCCGTCTTGACCGATCGCAGCTTGTCATGCCCTCCGCGATACGCCTGCTCAAACCGCTTGGAAAAGGTCTCCGAGAACAGGATCCGGGCCAGGATCCCGTAGAACGGACTTCGAATCACGCCCTCCTCCAGCCAACTGCTGCGGGCCTTCTTCAACGCCGGCCTTTCGATGCGTGGGCGGGACGCCAGGGCGGCCGTCGCCTTCTCGGCGATCTTGTCGTCTCGGGTCACGAGCGTCCCCCCGCCGTAGGTGGGAACGGCCTTGTTCACCTCATGGCTGAAGATGGCGGCATCGCCGAACGTGCCGACCTTCTGGCCGTCGACACTCGCGCCGAGGCCATGGGCGCAATCCTCGATGACGACAATGCCGCGCTCCGAGGCGACCTCGCAGATCCGTCGGATATCGCAGGGCGCACCCAACAAATGCGTCGCCAGGACGAACCGCGTCCTCTCGCTGATTCGCTTGGCCACGCATGCCGGATCGACGTTGAACGTATCCTCTTTTATATCGGCGGGGACGGGCGTCAGGCCCTTTGCCTGCAGCAAGGGGATAAGCTCCCCGAGGGTATAGGCGGGCACGACGATCTCGTCGCCCTGCTGATAGCCCGCGCCGTCCAAAGCGAGCTCGATCGCGTCGCGCCCGCTGGTGGTCGCGCGGGCGAACGAACAACCGAGGTACTCCCGCATCGCCTGCTCGAAGCGCGCGACGTCCTCCGCGGCGGCGTCGCTCGGTCGTACCAGCGAACGCCCCCATTCGGCGAAATCGGACGCGGCGATCGGCATTCGCCGTCTCGGGATCATCGTACACTCCGCGTTGAGTGGCCTCGCCCCAGGCAGAGACTGCGAATTACACACGATCCAATGGACGTGGACAAGTCCGCAGGCGAGCGCACGGCTTGCCGGGGACATCCCCCTCTCGGCACGGCCCGGTCATTCGGACTACGAACGATATCGACGCGTTCTGCGCAGCGACGACAGCCCACCGAGTCCGAGCAGACACGCGGCCCAAAACGCCCCGAGCTGCGCCGTCCCGACCCCGACACCACATCCCTCCGGCGTGGGCAGGGGTTGCTCGGGAACCGTGGACGGAACCCCGGTCTGGTCGTCGGCAAGGGGCACGAACAGGGCCGTGATATCCTTGTCGGAGTTCATCGTCACGGAGACCTCGCGGGCCATACGGTTGACCTCGTTGGAGAGATTCCCGCCCCAGAAGGCAAACACCCAGCCCTCGTTGGGCGTCGCCCGCAGCGCGACCATGCTGTTCGGCGCATGCGGACCGGGATCATACGCCACGCCGCCGCCCTCGTTCGGTTCCACCATGACGTCCAGGTCAAACAGCGACCCCACTGTCACGCGCACGGACTCGACCGCCTGCTGACCGAGCCCGTCGAAGGCCGTCACCGTGTACGACTGTGTCGCAATCGGACTGACCGTGATGGTCGGTCCCGTCTCGCCCGTGCTCCATGAATACGTGTAGCCGTTCGGCGCGTGGCCCCCGGTCGCCGAGGCGGTCAGGACGCAGTCCTGCCCCTCCGAAATCGCCTCCGGCGCGGCCGTAATGGAGACATCCAGACCGCCGGCGACGCGCACTTCCTTCGACGCCGTTGCCGTCTGGCCGAGCTTGTCCGTGCAGGCCACCGTGTAGGTGCCCGACCCGGCTACTCGACTGAGCACGAGCGTGGGCTCATCGCCCACTTCCTCTCCGGACTCATTGGTCCATCGATACCCGTAGGGTCCGACACCGCCGCTCGGCGTTGCGGTCAGAACGGTCCCGCGATTGGGAGGCACGATCTCGTGCAAGGCCGAGACCGACACGGACACCGGCCTCACCACGTTCAGCTTCACCTGGGCTTCCGTGCGTTGCCCAACGGCGTCCTCAACCCGCACGGTGTAGGTGCGCTCTCCCAGGTCGCCCGGAATGGTCACCTCCACCTGGTTGGCGTCCGGGGCGCCGGGGACATCGAACCACTCGTAGTGGTACGGCGGCAAGCCGCCCGAGGGTTCGGCAATTAGGTTCACGCTGCCGCCTTGCCAGATCACATTCGGATCGGCGTACGCCACCAAGGACAACGGACAGGCGAACTCCACCTTCACCGTCCAGTCCGTGCCCATCGTCAACTCGAGCGGCTTGGCCGGGTCGTGAAACACGGCGTAGTTCGCATCGCCCGGGTGGTTCGGATCGTACACCTGCCAGCCGACGAAGCTGCAACCGTACTCGGGTTGCGGGGTGAGGACCACCTCGGTGCCGAGCTTGTACTCGTAGCTGCTATTGGGATCGATCGGGAGCGGCGCGGAGGACACCGATCCCCACTGGGGAACGTTGATGTCGACGGTCAACTCGGACGTCTCCTCCGACTCGGGAACGATGCGGATCTGCGTCGACAGCTTATGCCTCGGCTCGGGGATCTCCGGACCGCCGGGGATCGTCGGCGGCATCGACGGGATCGTGGGCGGGGTGTATTCGACTTCTACGAAGAAGCCCGTCCAGCCCGACTGCGGGATGGCCACCTTCCCGACGTACACCCCGTCTCCTTGACTCGTCAGGGGCGTCGACGTCCACCACCAGTCGTTCATCACGATCGTCTCGATGCGGAAGTCGCGCGACGTCCCGGGCGGCACGCCGTATTCCCGGTCGTCCGGATTGTCGTCCGGCGTCGTTCCCTGGACCGTCGTCTGCCAGAGCTTGACGCCGATCGGGGGGTTGTCGGGGTCGGTCTCGACGCGAATCGAATCGTACCCCTCCAACGTCCAGGTGATATTCGACGAACGTTCCTCGGTCAGGATCGTGTAGTAGAAGCCGAGCAGGCCGCCCACCACATCCGACGCCGTCGCCCCGTCCTCGTTCCAGCCGCCGGTGCCGAGGCTGTGGCCGGCGTTGGGGATGAACCGCAGGAACTTGTCCCCCTCCAGATCGTCCCAGTAGAACTGCGTCGAGTCCGGGATGAAGAACTGATCGCCCGAGCCGTTGACGATGTACTTCGGGATGCTCCGCAGGAGGGGCCTGTTGAAATACGTGTGCGGATCGACAATGCCCAGCAGCGCCTGGCCCATGTCGGTGTTGAGCTCGGGCATGATGCCCTGCGACTCGTAGTCGCCGATGGCCTCGGCCCAGTAGCCGTAGACGTCGAAGTGATGGGCCATATGCTCGTCCATGTTGAGCAGATCGATGACGAGCGGTGCGATCGCCCGGACACGGTTGTCCACGGAACCCGTCAGCCAGGTCGTCCAACCGCGCTTCGAGGCCCCCGTCACCACGAAGCCCTCGATGTCCACGGGCTCCGGACGCGACCCACTGCCGACGAAGTCCTGGATGGTATCCATCGCCCGCACGGCGCTCTTGACCATCGGCAGGAGGAGGGGCCAGGTCGGCTCCTCGGCCACGCCGAATTCTTCCTCCGCGTAGCGGCGGAATGTGCGTGCAATGATGCCGTCTTCGCTGTGTCCCTGGCTAAAGCCCTCGTACGCGAACTTCGTCGGCTGATTGGGTACCTGACTGAGCATCGCCACGACCGACTGCGTCGACATGGCCATGAGCAGAACCTGCTCGTCCACCTCCGTCGGCGCCTCGTTGTTGTTGCTCCCACCGTTGATGAGCAACAGCGCCTTGTCGAAGCTCACCGTATCGGGCACGAGGATCGTGAGCCAGTGCTTCCAGACGCTCGGATCGACATCCGCGGGCGACCGCCACGTCTGCGACGTCAGCTCGATGACATACACCGTGTAGCCGTACCGGCCGTATGGATCGATCGAGCCTTCCCAACTATCCACGAGCTCGTAGTCATACGTCGGGTCGGGCGCGCGGACGTACTTCTCCAGGGCCGTCTCTTCCTCGGGACCGCCCAGCGTGAAGTGCATGAAGGGCTCATTCTGCGCGGGGTTGCTCGAACCGTCCGCATACGCCACCCAGAACTCCCGCTGCGTCGCGTTGTAGATCACGGTGAGCAGCGTGCCCCCGCCATTGTCGGCGCAGGCCTGGGCGATGGCGATCGACGCATCCTTGTCGATGGTGCCATAGTTTTCGTTGATGGCGGCGTACAGCTCGTCGTTCCGATCGCCGTTGTGCCGGGTCCAGTAGACGACGTCGTCAAACGATGTGTGGAAGACATCCTCATACTTCGGGTGGGGGTCCACCGACTCGTTGTCCGCGTACTCGTCGAACCGCGAAAGGCTCGTCAGCAGCAGCCGGCCCTCCATGCCGTCGCCCTCGGGACCGCTGATGCAGTAGTAGTAATTGTTCGTGCGCTGGGACTCACGCATGCGCGTGATCGCGTCGGCCATGGTAGCGTCGTGGTAGAGGCACTCGCGAAGCAGGATGGGAAACGGGGTGCCGATCAGCGCCTCGTAGTCGTTGAACGCGCCCATGATCTGGCTCTGGGCGATCCCGTGCTCGTTGAGCCCGCCGCCGGAGATCCCCAACGAACCGGCGAAGCCGATGATCGCGTGGCGATGGCCGTCGATCGGCTCGAAGATGGCCACCACCGGGTAATCCTGCACACCCGCGTCCATGGCCCAGTCAAGCTGCCGCAGTTGATAGAGATCGCCGTCGACCGTCGCATTCCCCCAGGCCGAGAAGAGCGAGCAACCCAGCTCCGACATGTCGGGCACGAGCTGCGCCCAGCGGAGCCGCTCCACGGTGACCTCTGGATACCCGGCATCTACGCAACCGTCGTGGATACCTTGGAGCTCATGGTCGTACGCCTCCGTGTCGAAGAAGACGGGATTCCACATCGCCGACACGGCCTGCTCGAACGCCTGCCGTGGCTGATCCGCATAGTCCAAGATCGAGTCCACGCAACCCGCCACGTCGGCGGCGAGGAGGCGCCCGTACCAGTATCCCATCTGGTAGCGGGTTCCGCCGACGGTGATCTTCTTGATGGCGTCCTTGCCCTGCCCGACGGTCTCGACCACCCCGTACCCGCCCACTTGGGCGTGTGCTGTGCCTACGCACGCCATCGACGCAAGCACCGCCATGCCCAGAACCCATCGACGGACACCGAACGCTGAAAACCGGCTACGTTGCATCACTTATGGCTCCCCACATCACAGAGACTTTCGGTTGATGGATGCCCTCGCGGCTAGTGCTCTGTCGCTCGTCAGCTGATGGGTGGGTGGCCCATGGCTTTAGCCGTG
>CAZKCX010000071.1:0-15219 GCA_964550865.1 uncultured Planctomycetales bacterium | reverse complement strand
ACGACACGGGCTATTTCCCCGACGAGACGTGGCGATGGCTCGAGGGACGCCAGATGCACGCCGTAAGCCTGGACTGCACGAACGGCGTTCTGGATGACCGGTCCACGCATATGGGCGTCTCCGCCGTCGTCGACGTCGTCGTGCGGATGCGAAAGGAAGGCATGCTTGCCCACGGCGCGCGGGCCGTCGCCACACACTTCAGCCACAACGGGGGATTGGTCCACCACGAGCTGGAAGAGGCCTTCAAGCCGCACGACATCGAGGTCGGCTATGACGGCATGATCGTCGAGGTGTAAACGCTGCCTCCCGGCGTTCGGCCGAGCGCACGTCCGGCCGCAGGGCGCAAGGAACGCGAAGATTGCCCGCGCGTCTCACCGGCCTCATCCCGTATACTCAGGGCATGATCGCCATCGATGTCCTGCCTGTTCCGGATTGGGGCCTGCGGTGTCCGCACTGCGATGCGCCTCTTGCGGGGGCGAAGGAGCACCGGTGTCCCTCGTGCGGCAAGGCCTTCAGCGTGCGTCGTCTCCTGATCACGCATCGGCCCATCCCCGACATCGGCCTGGTCTGCCCGGTGTGCGACTACAGCCTGACCGGGCTCCTCGATACCCGATGCCCCGAGTGCGGCACGAGGTTCTCCGTCGGCGGGCTGCTCGAATCGCAGAGCGCCTTTGAGCCCTCCGTCCCCGCAGGCCCGGGCCAGCCGAGCGATTACTACAAGAAGAGGCGCGAACCCATGTACACGGGGTGCGAGCGTCCGCTGCCGGACTTCGGGCTGATCTGCGACGCGTGCGAGGCCTCCTTGGGCGGGGCCGAGGACGATCGGTGCCCGCATTGCGGTGAGCGGTTCGACCTGGAAGCGATCGTGCCGGACAACGAATGGGTCGACGTAGCCGACTTCGGCCCGCGAGGATCCCCACAGATCGCGCGGACGATCCTCTACATGGCCGAGGTGCCGTTCGTGGCGGACAACGCCGGGCTCGACCACCTCTACGGTGGAGTGATCTCCGTCTTCTCGCGAAGGCTCCGCGTGCCGCGTGAGTTCTTCTTCGACGCGTTGCGGGCGTTCGCCGAGGCCCGCGCGGAAGAGGAGTCGGACGTTCCGCAGCGCGCGGATTGGATCTGCCCCGAGTGCGGGGAGGAGGTCCCCGGCGAGTTCGACCTATGTTGGAGCTGCAACACGCCGTATCCCGATGATAGCGAAGACGCCGATTGACCTTTCCCGGCGCGCTCGATCGCGCCGACCATTCCTGGAGAATATGCCATGACATCGAATCGTGCCCGACAGTCCCTCGTGATCGTGACGTCCCTGGCGGTCGGCATTGCCGTCGGACTGGCGATCCAGCCGGTCCGCCCCGTCGAAGCGGCCGCGGCGGCACCTGCGGCCAGTCCGCCAAACGCCACCGGCGCCCCGCGCGAGATCGCCGCGCTCCAGCAGCGGATCATCGCCGGCGAGCAGGCCGTCCAACAGGCCCGCCTGGAGCTCGAGAGCATCCTGGCCCGTCGGATCACCGCCCGCGCGAACGACCAAGGGCTCACGCCGAAACAGGCCGTCGCCTTCGACCGTGCCTACGCCGAGGCCCTGCTCCGCGTGAACCGCGCGCAGCGGGAGCTCGAGGCCATGCGGCAGCGCCTCGTCGCGATGATTCAGAGCGCTCCCGCCGCCCCGACGCCGTCCGTGGGAACCGGTCAGGACCTCGCCACGGAGTTCACGCAATTCAAGAAGACCGTCACCACGCGCCTGAGCGACATCGAGCGCCGCCTGACCGAGCTCGAGATGGCCGCACCAGCAAGGTGATAGGAGACAGGAGTCAGAACACAGGAGACAGAACCTTCTTGGGTTATCGCGCCGTCACTCTCCTGACTCCTGTCTCCTGTCTCCTATCTACTCTTCCAGCCGGAACGTCTTGATCTCGAACGGCCGGATGTCGAACGAAAAGCCCTGCTCTGTCACGCGGACCTTCCGCTCGTCCTCCTCGACGAGGTTGCACTCGCGCACCGACGCGAGCGGTCTGTGGTAGCGAACGGTAACTGGCCCGCGGCCGCCTTGTGACTCGTACAGGCGCAGGATCCAGCCCCGGCCGTCCTCCGCCCGCTTGAGCGTCTCGAACACCACGCCCTCGCCGTCGATCCGCAGGAACGAATGCGACGGCGGCAGCTCGCCGCCGCGCCCGCGACGCATCACGCCCCGCATCGGGACGTTCAGCTCCATCGCGCGGCGAACGACCTCAGCCTCCTGCCAGCCGCCGGCGTGCGGCAGCAGGGAGTACGTGAACTCATGCTCGCCCAGGTCGGCCTTCGGGTCGGGCGACTCCGTCCCGCGGAGCAGCGTAATCCGCAGGCAGTTTCCGCGTACGTCGTGGCCGTACTTGCAGTCGTTCAGCAGGCTCACGCCGTAACCCGTCTCGGACAGGTCGACCCATCGCTGGGCGCAGACCTCGAACTTGGCCTGCTCCCACGACGTGTTGCGGTGTGTCGCCCGCTCGAGCGCCCCGAACTGGATCTCGTACGTCGCGCGGGTGCTGAGCACATCGACGGGGAAGGCGGCCTTGAGCATCGTCTGCCGCTCCTGCCAGCGGGCGCGGGTGACGAAGTCGATCCGCGGGAGCTGATCGTAGATCGTCAGGTCCTGCTCGATGACGGTCTTGCGATGGCGTCGCGTGATGCGAACGACCGCGCGGACGGGCCCGCGCTCGACGACCTTGATCGTCGTCTTGCCGTCGAAGGCATAGCGCCGCTTCTCGAACGTGTCGTGGACGTTCCACGCGGCCTCCCGTTCAGGTCCATCTTGAAAGAGCTGCAAGTCGTTGAGAACCTGTCCGGGCGCGACGACCTCCCGGTCATATCGCTTGTCGAGGAGCCGCCTGATCGCGCCGTCTTCGTCCAGCTCGATGCGGTAGTAACGGTTCTCCAGCCGCTTGGTATCCACCAGAAGGCTGGTCTTGGGTCTGGCGGGGGCATCGGTTCGAACTGCGTACGTCGCATAGCCCACGGACGGAACGCGGTCCGGCACGAAGACGACGTTTGCCTTTCCGTCGTCCTTGCCGACGACCTGGCCGATCGTCTCGTTGCCGTCGGCGTCGACGAAGGTCACAGTCTTCTCGCCCGGGTCGTCGATCGTCACCCCGGCGACGTCGCAGCGATCCCAACCGAGCGAGTTGAAGACGCAGACGTTCCTGCCCTTGCCGGCCGGAGCGGCATGCGAGGCCAACCGCTTGAGGCTGCGGTCGATGATCTTCTCGCCCGCCTCTGCGACGCGTGCGTGATCGGCCAGCGTCTCGGCGTACACCTCGCCGATGCTGCTGCCCGGCAGGATGTCGTGAAACTGATGCAGCAGGATCGTTTGCCAACCCTCGTGCAGTTGATCCACCGGGATCTTCTCGCCGAAGTCCGAGGCCGCCGCACCGAAGATCTCCGCCTCCCGATAGCGAAGCTCGTTCTGTCGGTTGGCCTTCTTCGTCGCGCCGTGCGTCGTGTAGGTGCCGCGGTGCGTCTCGAGGTACAGCTCGCCGTCCCAGACGGGCAGGTCGCCCGCCCGCTTGGCGGCGCGCGCCAGGTAGTCCTCCGCGCCGTCTTGCCGGCACGGGGGCAAACCCGGAAACGCCTTCGCCCGCCCGGCGCACTCGAGCTGATGCGCGGTCGGCCCACCGCCGCCGTCGCCGAAGCCGAACGGGACGAGCACCTCGTCGTACCGGCCCTTCTGGAGGAAGTTGTCCCAGCACGCGCGGAGGTCCTCCGGCTCGGTGGGGTTGTTGTAGTAATCCGGGTGCAGCGGGATGTGGGCGAGCACGCGCGAGCCGTCGATGCCCCGCCACCAGAAGAGGTGATCGGGAAACGGATTCCGGCTCTGCCAGTGGAGTTTGCACGTGAAGAAGTACGGCAGCCCGCACCGCTGGAGGATCTGCGGCAGCGCCCCGCTGTAGCCGAAGACATCGGGCAGCCAGAGGCTCCGCGGACGCGTGCCGAACTCGCGGCGGAAAAACTCGATGCCGTAGAGCATCTGCCGCACCAGGGACTCGCCGCTCGTCGTGTTGCAGTCGGCCTCGACCCACATCGCGCCGGTCGTCTCCCATCGCCCGGCCCGCACCCACTTGCGGATCTCCTTGTAGACCTCCGGGAAGTGCTCTTTGGCGTAGGCATAGAGCTGCGGCTGGCTGCAGCTGAATCGGTAGTCCGGGAACTGCTCCATCATCCGCGCGGCCGTGGAGAACGTCCGCCCGCACTTGCGGATCGTCTCGCGGATGGGCCAGAGCCAGGCGGTGTCGATGTGGCTGTGCCCGGTCAGACAGAGCCGGCCCGCCTCGGCGTCGGTGCCGATGGCCTTCAGGTCGGCGGCGAGCGTCCGCCGCATCGCGGCGATGTCGCGAAGGAACGCCTCGCGCGGTGCGGTCAGGTCGATGCGTAGCAGCGCCGACTCGAGCGCATCGTGCAGGAGCTGTCTTCGCCGATCGTGGGTCTCGGTCTGCTCGGCCCCGAAGAGGAAGTGCAGGTCATAGAACGCGGCCTCGACCGGCCGGTTGACGAGGACGAGCTCCGCACCGTCGAGCTGGCCGAACTCGTCGAGGCCTTTCGGGTCCCGGAAGGACCACGGCACGGAGAGAAACTCCAGCAGCAGCTCATGCTTGCCGGCCGACGGGAGCGTCGTCCACGGGTGGTTGGCGTCGATGCCCGCGCGGGTCTTGCCGTCGACTCGCAGCATGCCCTCCATGTCGCGGAAGGCGAAGGACAGGCGGGGGTCCTGGAGCTTTTCGCCCTTGGGGACGTCGACGTCGGCGCGAAGGAAGACCGTCTTCCCGCCCGGAAAGCGGGCGGGAAACCTTGCCTTGCGCCACGGTCCTTCATAGTCGTACTTGTCGACCGTCGGATGGTCGGCCGTCCGCATCCGCCAGCCCTCGATGGGCCAGGTCTTCTCGGCGATGCGTGTGCGGATGGCGTCGATCTTCGCCTGGACGATACGGATGTCCATGGAATGCCTCCCGGCTCGTTGTGCGCGTCGGTTGTGTGTCGAGTAATCGCCGCGGTCTATGCGCGCGGGATCGTACTCTACTCTCGCTTTGCGCTGTAGGCCAGTGCGGGAGGGTGTAGAACCGAGGGGCTCCTCCGCTCTCGCTTGACATCCCGCGGAATCCTGTTACGGAGTCCTATCTTCCAGGGATGGCGGGCGCACCGTGCCGCCCGAACCCGGACGACAAGCAAAGCCGTGCGCGGAGATCCATGTATGCGTCTGCAGGACAAGGTGGCCATCGTGACGGGAGGGGGGCGCGGCATCGGCCGTGGGATCGCCAAGGTGTTCGCCCGGGAAGGCGCGAAGGTGCTGCTCGCGGCGCGGACGCGAGCGGAGCTCGAGCGCGTGGTCGAGGAGATCAGCGGCCAGGGGGGCGAGGCCCATTCCGTGGTCGCCGACATGGGGCGGACCGAGGACGTCGGTCGGATGGTCGAGGCCTGCATTACGCGCTACGACAAACTCGACATCCTGGTCAACAACGCCGGGATCGGCTGGTGGGGCTATGCGATCGACGATCCGGACGTGCCGGAGTCCTACGACACCTTGATGGCGACGAACCTTCGCGGGCCCTGGATGGCCGCACACTTCGCCGTCCCCCACATGAAGGAGAGCGGGGGCGGCTCGATCATCAACATCGCCTCCGTCCACGCCTGGGCAACGTTTCCTTCCGGGTCCGCGTACGCCGCCAGCAAGGGGGGCATGGTGGCCGGCACGCGCGGGTTGGCCGTCGAGCTCGCCAAGTACCTGATTCGCGTGAATACCATCAGTCCCGGTGCGATCCCGGTGCAGGATCAGCGCCAATGGGTGACCGAGCAATACGGCCCCGAGGCGGCGGCCGAGTTCGTCGAGCGATACGGAGACGTCCTGGACGCACGATTCAAGGGCCAGCAACCCCTCCCCTTGACCGGCACGCCGGAAGACATCGCCTACTGTGCGGTGTATCTGGCCTCCGAGGAATCCCGTTTCGTCACGGGGGCCAATATCACCGTGGACGGCGGGATGACGGCCGAGCTCGGCCAGGGCCTACACATGACGGCCGAGCTGCGAGACATGCAACAAGAGATGCAGGCATGGTTGCGAGCGCAGGAAAAGGCCCGTTCGGCGGAGCGGTCCTGAGGCTTCGGCACCAAAGAAACGCACGGAGCGGCGCCTCCCTGCCGTTCCGTGCGTCTAAGTGGCTGCGTCTTCGTTTCCGCTACCGGCGCTTCCGCCTCACGGCGGCCAGGCCGCCGAGCAGCAGCAGCCCGATCGTACCGGGCTCGGGGACCGTAACCGTCTTGATCTCGCTGATCAGGTACGCCTTGCCCGGGTTCAAGCTGAAATCCCACTGGAACGCCCAGGCACCGTCGCCGGGCCCGGCGTTGTCGGTATCGGCCAACGTCGTGGCCACGCCGTCCTCCAGGGAGGTCCGAATGGCGGGAACGATCGCTGCTTCGTGATGCGTGGGATCCGGCGTGACGGCCGTCTCGATCCGTATGGCATCCTCCAGCTGCTCCACGACGTTATCGTCGGTGAACTCCACGGTGTCGCCGCCGCTGGTCCCGCCGAGGTCGAAGTTCGTGTACTGGAAGAAGTGAAAGTCCAAGGCCGTATCGCCGGTGTTGTAGATGCCGATCTGCTCGGAGATGCCGGCTTCGTTGCTGCCGGGCGCCTCGCCTTGAAGGATGTACCGGATCTCAATCTTGAAGCCGTCGCCCAGGTACCGCACGAAGAACGTCTCGTTTTCGCCGCTGAAATCGGTGTCGATCACCTGCTCGAAGTCGACGGGAAGAGTCGAGACGCTGGCCTCCGGGCCGCTGCCGATACGGAACCAATACCACTGTTCGGCGAGCTGGTCCGTGCCGTTGACGAGGAAGTCACTCATGCCGGTGGGCTCGCCGAGGACCGTCGTGTCGATCGAGGCCTCCAAGTTCCCGTCTGCGAGCGTGAACGTCCCGCCGAAGCTAGGCGAGCACATCGCAAGGACAAGGAACCCCCCAACGACCGAATGGAACAACCGTGCAGACTTCATGGCTTCTAACCCCCGTTTGGCACATCGAAACCCCTTCCCTGGCGTCGGGGAGGGATCCCATGCGCGCTTCGTTTCTTTCGTAAGTCAGTGAGAGTGGCCCGATTGCAGTGCACACTGCAGGTCGGACCCAGGACTACCCCCCAAGGCAGTACTATGAATTCATAGGCCCGCCGAACGAGAAGTCAAGCGGCACTTAAGGAAATACCCAACGAAGTACGGACTTGGTTATCGGACCTACCTGCCCACGCAGACGAACCGGCAAGGTATGGATCACCGCCGCATGTGCCGCGACGTTGTCTGGATCGGCAGGGAATTCCTACGAGCGCAGCTTCTCGGTTGTTTCCGCGAGGTCGGGCACGCCGGACAGGGCCAGTTCGTCGCAGGCGGCTTCCGGAATCGAGTCGGCGATCATGGTCAGCAGGACGCAGAGATCCCCGTCATCCAGGGGCAACGACCCACGCTCCACCTGATCCATGACCTCGGTGAGCAGGCGGCTTTCCTCACCGGCCTGCCAGCGGATGATGAATGTCTGACCTTCCTTGCAGAGCATCCATTGACGAAGGGACATGGCGAACTCCTTTTCGCTCGATGTCTGGCAGATGCTGGCTATGATAGCCGAGCACGACGTAGACCACCACATTATTCTCTAGAATCGGCAAACGGCGGCGCATCCGATCACTCGGCGCGGCGATTCTCTCCCTCCTCCGGCGAAGCTGCCGGCGACGTGGATCGCCTCCCGAACACCGAAGGACGCTACGACGATGCCAGGGAATCCGTCAGGCAGCAGGTCAGGATCAGGGCATCGCGTCCCGCCGGCGTCAGTGCGTACACGTCCCGGGGGCCGTCCGCCAGGACGCCGGCAAGGCGCAGCTCCTTGAGGTGGTGGTACATCGGGCCGGGCTTGAGCGGAACGCGCTCGCGGAGGTCGGCGTACCGGCCCGCACCGCTGAAGATGGCCTTGATGATGGCGACACGGTGCGGATGCCCGAAGGCGCCGAACAACTTGGCGATGGCGTCGTCCGAGGCGGACTCGACGAATCGACGCCGAGGTCGTTGCGCCGGTTTCCGGTAGAGGCGTCGCAGCTTGCCCGTTCGCGAACGCCGCTCCGATCCCCAGGCCTCGACAAGCTGGAAGGCCCCGCCCACGCCGTACACCGGCTCGGCCGTGGAGATGCCGAACACCTCCTCCGGCTTGAGGGCGCCCGCCACGGGGCGTTCTTTCCGTTTCGCGCTACCGCGCGATCGCTTGGCCGAACGGCCTTTTCCCGCGCCCGTCGTGCCTTTTGCCTTTCGTGAGGAGCGAGATTTCGCGGAGGCGCCACCCTTGGCGGCTGCGGGCTTCTTGCGGTGCGACGCCTTGCCCGCCCGTGTCGCCGACGTCCTCTTCGTCGTGGGTCGCCTCGCCGACGACGAAGCCTGTTTCTTGGATGATTTCCTTGCCGGGGAGGATCGAGCGCGGGCCATGGGTCTGTCTCCTATTCTCGAATACTGGAATAGGCATACCCCAGCATGCACGCGCTCCGCAAGGTCCGGCTGCGCTGCTTTGTCTTACTCGAGATCGTCGTGCCGCTACGTCATGCCGCCCGCGGCGAGCTTCTCTCGGAGATACTCGAGGCAGCGCGATTTGTCGATCCGCTCTTGGGCGAGCGTGTCGCGCCACCGGACGGTGACCGTGCCGTCCTCGGCCGTCTGACCGTCCACCGTAATGCAAAACGGCGTGCCGGCCTCATCCTGCCGGGCGTAGCGCCTGCCGATTGCGCCCTTCTCGTCGTAGAAGGCGGGGAACGATCGACGGATGTCCTCGTAGATGGCCTGCCCGGTCTCGGGCATGCCGTCCTTCTTGACCAGCGGGAAGACGGCCGCCTTGATGGGGGCGAGTCGTGGATGGAAGCGCATGAACACGCGGGTCTCCGCCTTGCCCTTGGCCCCGACGATCTCCTGCTCGTGGTAGGCCTCGCACAGGGCGGCCAGGGCGAACCGATCCACGCCGGCCGACGGCTCGATCACGTGCGGCAGGTACCGCTCCTTCGTCTCGTCGTCGTAGTACGTCAGGTCTTTGCCGCTCGCCGTCTGATGGGCGTTGAGGTCGTAGTCGGCGCGATGGGCCACGCCCTCGAGCTCCTGCGGCTCGTCGCTGAAGGGGAAGAGATACTCCACGTCCGTCGTGCCCACGCTGTAGTGTGCCCGTTCGTCCTCGTCCTGCTCGCGGGGGCGGAGCTTGTCGCTCTTGATCCACAGGCTCGTGTACCAGTTCAGCCGCAGGTCGCGCCAGAACTCATACCACTCCCGCGACGTATCCGGATGGCAGAAGAACTCGATCTCCATCTGCTCGAACTCGCGAGACCGGAAGGTGTAGTTGCGGGGGTTGATCTCGTTCCGAAACGCCTTGCCGATCTGGGCGATGCCGAAGGGCACGCGGACGCGCTGCGTGTCCACCACGTTCTTGAAGTTCACGAAGATGCCCTGGGCGGTCTCCGGACGCAGATAGGCCACGCTCGAAGACTCCTCGAGCGCGCCGACGTGGGTCTTGAACATGAGGTTGAACGCCCGCGCCTCGGTCAGCTGAGGCGCGCCGCACTTCGGACACGTCGGGGCCCAGCCGTCCGCCCGGCCCTTCGCGAGGGAGACCGCGATCTTCTCGGCGTCCTTGGGCAGCTTCTTGGCCTTGCTCTTGGAGAGCTGGACGGAATCGGCCGCCTCCTGGGCCGTGTCGGCCTCCGCACCGACGACCGCCGCCGGCTCGTTCGGCTTGTCCGGCGAGACGAAACCGACCAGCCAGACCTTGTCGGCTCGAAAGCGTCCCCGGCATTCCCTGCAGTCGACCATCGGGTCGGCGAAGCCCTCGCCGAGGTGTCCGCTCGCCTGCCAGACCTTGGGGTTCATGATCAACGCGCAATCGACGCCGACGATCTGGAGATCCGCTCCGTTGGGCCCCTTCGGCGGGCAGATGACCATGTCGTGCCACCAGACGTCCTTGATGTTTCGCTTCAGCTCGACGCCCAACGGACCGTAGTCCCAGAATCCGCCGATGCCGCCGTAGATCTCGCTCGAGGGGTAGATGAAGCCCCTCCGCTTGCAGAGGGCCACGAGCTTCTCCATCGTCGTTTCGTCGGTCCGCATGGATGTCGTTCTCCTGGCAGTCGCCGATTGGGTTCCAAGAATCGGGTATGGTACACGCTTGCGGAACGACGGACAACGACCGGGCATTCGTCGGTCCGGCGAGTTCGCCTGACACTCCGAGGATACGGTTGCACCGCGCCGGCAAACGGTGTACAGGGGACTCGAGGGCCTTGCTCGCGGACGAAAGAATGTGGACTGGCCTTGCGGACCACGACGAAGACCACGACCGGGCCGAAACCAACAAGGAGATCCCCATGACTCGAATACGCCTTTTCCGTACGACGGGCATCATCGCGTTGCTGTGCGGGGGCACAGCCGGGCGGGCGCCGGCCGCGGAGAGCGAGATCCTCGCGCCGGGCGCCGAGCTCCAGACGCTCGCCCGGGAGTTCAAGTTCACCGAGGGCCCCGCGTCCGATGCGAAAGGGAACGTCTACTTCACCGATCAGCCCAACGACCGCATCTGCATCTGGAGGACGGACGGCAAGCTCTCGACCTTCATGCAGCCCTGCGGCCGGAGCAACGGCCTGTGCTTCGATCGAAACGGCAAGCTCCTGGCCTGCGCGGACGAAAAGAACGAGCTTTGGCGGATCGACCCGACCACCAAGAAGCACACGGTCCTCGTCAAGGCCTATCGGGGCAAGCTCCTGAACGCACCGAACGACGTGTGGGAGAGGCCGAGTGGGGGGATCTACTTTACCGATCCGTTCTATAAGCGTTCGTATTGGAAGCGCGGGCCGAGCGAGCAGGACGGAGAGTGCGTCTACTACCTCACGCCGGACGGCAAGACGCTCCGGCGTGTGATCGACGACTTCCAGCAGCCCAACGGCATCATCGGCACGCCGGACGGCAAGAGGCTCTACGTGACCGACATCCGTGCCAAGGAGACGTACGGATACCGGATTCAGCCCGACGGCTCGCTGACCGACAAGAAGCTGCTCTGCAAGATGGGCTCGGACGGCATGACGATCGACAACGAGGGCAACGTCTATCTGACGAACAAAGGCGTCTTCGTCTTCAACAAGAACGGCAAGCAGATCGAGCACATCGAGGTGCCGGAGCGGTGGACCGCCAACGTGTGCTTTGGTGGGAAGGACGGCAAGACGCTCTTCATTACGGCCTGCAAGGGCCTGTACGCGATCCGAACGAGTGTCCACGGCGTCGGAAGCCAGTGAGCCCGCCGTCGCCTTGCCTTGCATTTGGCCGATCGCTATGGTGAGACGAGAGGCGCGCCCGGAAGACCGGGCGGCCGGGTACATGTTCTACCTTGTAGTGGCAGGAGTAGCTATGGCACACACCATCAACGACGAGTGCATCACCTGCGGGACCTGCGCGGACGTCTGTCCGGAAGGCGCGATCAGCGAAGGCGACGAGAAGTACGAGATCGACACCGAGAAGTGCACCGATTGCGGCACGTGCGCCGAGGAGTGTCCCGTCGACGCGATCGAGGCGTAGGCCTCGCAACCCGGCACTCTGCAGAACACACCGCCCGGCCCCGTCGCCGGGCGGTTGTCGTTTTTACGGCGACGGCTTCTCCGCGGAATGCCCTGCATCGCTCGGCCTGCCGGAGGAGGGCTGATGGGGCGCATCCGGAATGATCTTCCCGTCCTTGATCATGCCGGCTTTTCGGCCGGGGATACCGATCCAGAACTCGTTCTCGCCGACGACGGTCCCCGGAAGGATCAGAGTGGCCACGCCGATCATGCACCCTTTCTTCAGATGGGCGTTTCCGAAGATGCCCGCCCCGCCGCCGATCAACACGTCGTCCTCGATGATGGTCTTGCCGATCACCACCTCGCTGTGGGTCTGGTGCTGGGCGGCGATGACGGCCTGGTAGCCGACGATCACGTTCTTGCCGATCTCGATGTGCGAGGGATTCATGATGAGCGGATCGTTCAGGAAGACCGTCTCGCTCTTGGGGCCGACGACGCGCTTGACCAGGAAGCGAATGCCGGGCAGATGCACCATCGGATGGACCAGAAAGCCCGGAAACGGCGGCTTGTACCGTGCCTTGGTCAGCATGCCCAGGAACATCGCGCAAAAGAGGGCCTTCTTGTTCGCGCCCTCGCCGGTGGGGTAATGGCCCTCCGGCGGGGTCGGGATGAAGAGCCGCAGCAGCACGATCTCCAGGATGAAGATCAGGTTGTACATGATGATCGCCCAACAGATCACGACCGCCCATCGCGCCACGACGTGACGGTGCGCGCCGAAGGGGCTTTCGCCCGGCCAAAGGCCGGCAGCGTTGAACAGGATCACGGTCAGCGCCAGCGCGACGCCCCACATCGTGAGCTGGACGCTGATGTCCAGGATCATCACCAGCACCTGGCCGAGGTACTTCCCGCCGGCCTTCTCGCCGGCGCCCGCGTCGGGCACTTCCGGCGACACCGCTTCCGCCGCTGATGGGCTGTCGCTCATCGCATCGGTCTCCCACTACCGGGTCAGGACACTGAGCCCCACGTCCACGAATTGACCGCCCCGCGTCTGGCGGCAATACACCGCCAGGACGTTCCGGCCCTTGCGGAGGTGCTTGGACGCCGAGGGTGGGAGGGTCATCGCCTTGTACTGCTTCAGGTAGCCCTTCTCCTCGAAGATCCGGTGCCCGTTCAAATACACGACCACGTCCTCGTCGTGATGGACCTTCAAGACCGCCGTGCCCTCCACGGGTTCCGACGTCAGCTCGAACGGCTTGCGCAGCCAGATCTCACGCCGCTCCCACTTGGTGAAGACCCTTGCCCCCGGTGTGCCGGGCTTGCCGAACCCGCTGCGACCGTGCTCCCACGACGTATCGTCGAATTCGATCGTCTGCCACCCCTCCTTCGGTCGCTTCGACGTGTACCGCCACATAATCTTGCCTTCCTCCGCGGTGGGCACGACGACCCGCCATTGCATCCGCGCCGCGGCGGCAACGGCATCGATCTTGTGCGGCCGGCGCGTGCAAAGGACCAGCGTCGGATCGACGGGATAGCGCCCCAGTCGATCACCGAAGACGGCGACGCCGTTCTGGTTCGGCGCGTCGGCGGGAACGCGGAGAACCAGGTCGATCGGCTTGGACTTGTCCGCGGCGCGTTGTTCGGCCACCGCGTCCATCACCCCGTCGAGTTCCTCCCCCTGGAGGACGAGCGTTCGCAGATAGCCGTAGCTGCCGGGGTCGTGCCCGTGGGCATGGCTGAGCACGCCTCGGGCGTCGGCCGGATCGTCGGGCAGCGTGAAGCGCGCGACCCTCTTTCCGGCCAGAATCAGCTCGACGTCCGAGGGGAACTTCCGCTCTTGCGTTTGGGGGTAGTTGTGATTGCCCTTGGGGAAGGGCCAATCGTACTTCGCCTTGCCCGCCCGCGAGGCGATCTCGGCGATCAACTCGAGGCGAGTGACCTCCTTCGGCTCGATGGGCTCCGGCCAGACCAGCCGGTAGCGCAGCGCGCCCGCGCCCTCGACCCAGCGCTTCTCGAGCCCGGAGACCTCCGGCGGAGAGGGCGTGGGCGGCCACGTCACGTCGGCGAGGATCGGGTCCCACCGCACGACGAGCGTGCGCGGATCGGGGATCTCGATTCGCCTCTGGGATTCCCCGATCACGTCCAGGTTGAGGTAGTTCCGCGCGACGACCCGCTTGTCGGCGTCCATGACCGCGCACCAGAGCGCGCAGACCATCTGCTCCTTCGGCGCGACCATCTTCAACGCCGGCAGATCGATCACGTCATATTGCTTGGGCACAAACTTGTACTGGCCGCCTCCCAGGGCGAGAAGCTCCGCGCCGAATCGATCGACACCGTCCAACCGCCAAACCAGCGTCGCGCTCTGGATGGGCCGGCGCCCGAAGTGGCTGAACTTCAGCGGGACCGTGATGGCCTCCCCCGGCTTCAGCCGCGGGCATGGCTCGCTGTCGAGGCAGATGAAGTCGGCGGCGAAGACGTCGGCGATCGTCATGTCCGGGCAGAAGGCGTCGTAGCCGAAGAACTTGGCCGATCGGTCATAGTTGACGATGCCGTTGTGCTCCCACTCGATGTCGGCCAGCTCGGTGTAGACGTAGCCGCAGATCTTCGGGTGCAGCCGCAGCTCGTTCGTCAGGTACTTGACGCACCACGAGATGTCGCCGTCCCCCGCCCCCGCGCTGATGCCGCCGTACTCGCTGTTGATGAGCGGCTCGGCGTTCTGCGTGCGTCCTTTGACGTAGTTGAAGCTCGAGCCGGGGTGCGTGCTCTTCACCACGTTCCGGATGTGCCCTCGGGCCCGTTCATAGTCGTTGATGTAGAAGTGCCAGCTGTTGACGTCGGTGATGACGTGATCGAGGCGACAGGGCGAGTTGTCCTCACAGAGCCGCGTCGGGTCCATGATCTTCGTCTTGTGGTATAGCTCCTCGATCCAGGCGTCCCACCTCGCGTCGTGCCGGATCCCCCAGGTCTCGTTGAAGAGCACCCACATGAGGATCGAGGGGTGATTGAAGTCGCGACGGATCGCACCGCGCCACGTGTCCTCCCAGTTGCACTGCTTGTTGTCCTTCGGCGGGTGCGAGCCCATATTGGGAATGTCGTAGAGCAACAAGACGCCGAGCTTGTCCGCCCAGTAGAGCCGTCGCGGCTCGTCGATCTTGATATGGATCCGCAGCCCGTTCAGCCCCGCCTCCTTCGCGATCTCCATGTCGCGACGGAGGAACGCATCGGTCGGAGCCGTGTAGATGCCTTCCGGGTTGAAGCTCTGATCGAGCGCCGTCCGCAGATAGATCGGCTCGCCGTTCAGCAGGATGTACTCGTAGTCATTGTCTTTCCACTTGGCCCGTGTGACCTCCCGCAGCCCGAAGTACGTCTTGACCGTGTCCGTCCCGCCGTCCGCCTTGGCCTCGAGGATCGCGTCGTAGAGGTGCGGCGTGTCGGGATGCCATCGCTTGACGTCCTTCGGCCTGGCCGTCAGGCGGATGACCCCCTCGCCGCCCACGATCGCGGTCGTGCCCGTCGCGGTCGGAAACGCGCCCGACGGCGAGCGGAGGGAAACGGTGACGGGCCCGGTCTGCGCCGTGGACTTCAGCCAGATGCTGTACGTGGCCGCACCGGAGAGCAGATCCGGGTAGACCTGGAAATGATCGATATACGTGGCC
>CAZKCX010000070.1:0-15227 GCA_964550865.1 uncultured Planctomycetales bacterium | reverse complement strand
GGGATACGCCGCATGTGCACGGGGATGCTCGTGCAACCGAAATCGAGATGCACCCCCACCGACCCGCGTTTGGCCTCTCTGTTCCGCGTGGACTATAATCGCAGTCGATCCGCCGCCCGCGAGCGGACAGGAAGCGGGCGAGCCACGGAGGCCCGAATGCACACGCCGCCCTCCCTTCGAGCATGCCGCTGCCAAAATCCCATGAAGACGCTCGGCCTCGGCCTGCTCCTGCTCTCGGCATCGCCCAACGTCCAGGCAGAATCCCAGCGCGGCCCCAGCCGCAAGTACCAGATTCGCTATCAGTACCGCCTGAAGAACAAGACCGCCGAGGCGCTCCGCGACGTGCGCGTCCACATCCCCGTCCCCCGAAACTGCATGTATCAGGACATCGAAGCGTTCGCGCCGATCCGACCCGAGGAAGCCGACCTGCGAACCGTCGCGGATCGGTTCGGACAGGACTTCTGCCGGTTCACCATCGGATGCATCGACCCGCACGCCACGGCCGAGGTGGGCTTCCTTTGCGACGCGACCCTCTATCCGGGCACACGGGTCTCCCTGGATCGGCGACGCGTCGGCCCCCTCCGACGAATCCCTTCGCCGGTTCGCGAGCTGTACACCTCGAATCTGCTCTACGTCTACGACCTGCAGGACCCCGGCATCCAAGAGAAGGCCAAGGCGCTGGTCGCCCCGCACGAGAACGTGCTCGACCAGGTCTTCGCCATCCATGATTTCGTCGGGCGGATGAAGTATGACCGAGACGGACGTTGGGACGGGGCCGCCGTCGTGCTCCGACGCGGTAACGGAAGTTGCAGCGAGTTCAGCTACCTCTTCAGCGGGCTCTGTCGATCCGCGGGGATTCCGACGCGGTTCGCCGGTGGAACCTCCTGTCGCCACAAGCGGGGGCAGTCCTGGCCCGTCAAGGACACGGTCTACCACCGATGGGCCGAGGTCTTTCTGCCTCCGTACGGCTGGGTCCCTCTGGACGTGACGCGGGATCGCGGTGATCCGCCCCGGCGAAGCCACTTCGGGTCCGGGCCGCGCAACGTGCTCATCCTCTCGCGCGGTGGCGGCGGAAGCCGATACCTCGGCAACCACTACATCGGCTCGAACAGTCAATGGAGCAAGATCGACCGCGAGCGGGTCTTCTTCTGGTCGAAGCGATAGACGGCGTTGTCCGCACCCGCGCCGCATCGGGCAGCATCGCGAGCCCTTGCCACACGAGCGCCCGTGCGACTATGCTCACCGTGCACGACCTGGGTGGAACGGAGGCTGATTCCTTCATGCATACACAATCCCGCCGCGACTTCCTCAGACTGTGTGCCGGCGGCGGTCTGGCGTGCGCCGCAAAGACGGTGCTTCCCGGCTGCGGGACCGCCCCCATGCTTCGGGATCCCCTGCCGCTTCCCAACGGCGCGCCGGTGCCGGATACCGCGACGGTGCACGCCGTCCGAGGGCGGGATCTCCGAGGGATGACGAGCGAGATCTTCCAAGCCCTCGGTGGGGCCGAGAGCGTGGTCAATCCCGGGGAGAGCGTCTTCATCAAGCCGAACTTCTTGTCGGTCCCGACGGCGGAGTACGACTTTGTCCCCACGGGCGAGATCACCAAGCCGGAGATCGTGGTGGCGACGGCCGAGGAATGCCTGAAGGCCGGCGCGTCGGAGGTCATCATCGGCGACGGTTCCCAGGGCCATCGCTACGCGATCGAATCGATCCGCACGCTGGACGGCACGACGACATCGGGCGCGGAGGTAGCCCGACTCAACGCTGCCTACGCGGGAAACGTCACGCTGGCCTGCCTCAACGTCGACTCCCCCGCGTGGGATCGGGCGCCGTCGCCGGGAACGAGCTTCGAGCATCTGCTCGTCTCGAGCTTGGTGACCCGCGCGGACAAGGTCATCTCCATCCCCGTGCTCAAGACGCATCGGCATACGGGGGTGTCGCTATCGCTCAAGAACTTCATGGGCGTGATCGCGCTGAAGCCGTACGACCTGCTGAACATCGGCTACCGGACGGCCATCCACGCGTCGAGCGGCGGGATCGGACAGTGCTTCTTGAACGTCGTCAAAGACGTTCAGCCCGACCTGGCGATCGTCGACGGCTCCATCGGCTGCGAGGGCTACGGGCCGTACGTGAACTCCAACGGGGGAAAGACGGTCGATCTCCGCGATCGCCTGGGCGACTGGGTGCTCCTCGCCGGCCGCGACCCGGTGGCCTGCGACATCACGGCCGCCCGTGTGATCGGTCATGACACTCATACCGTTGATCACCTCCAAATGGCCCACGAGCAAGGGCTGGGCCAGACCCGCGAGGACAGGATCCACCTTCGCGGCGCGACGCTGGACGAACTGAAGATGGAGTGGGAGCCCGCACCGCGCCGATACACCTAGCAGCCACGCAGGCACCGCGGAGACTGTGGCGGCGCCTGCGCCCGTCGCTTCAGGGCTTCGCCGGCGCGGCGCGCGAGGCCCGAGTTGACATAAGCACCGGTCATCGTTATCGTTAGCGTAACGGAAGACCGATCGATTCGGGTCCCGCAGTGGGGCCGCTTCAGAAAGCTCGCCGAATTGAGGTCGACTCCATGTCCGATGACGCCGTCCGGCACGGCTGGGTCCTACGGGTTGCCCGCATCCTCCTGTATGTCGCATGTATCCTCGGCGCCTTGACGGCCATCTTCGCCATTGTCCTCATGGCCACCTCCGGCATGGCAGCGGGGCTGCCGCTATTGGCCGGAGCGATTCTCCAGGTCCTCTTCTGGGTCTTGGCGTATGGGGTCGTGGCCGTCCTGGTTCACACCCATGCCGAGCTGCATCGGACGCGCCGCGCCCTGCACACGCTCCTGGCGATACAGAACGACCACTTCGAGCAGCAGCAGGTCCAGCTCGAGACGATCGCACAGAACGGCCTGCTCTCCGACGCGGCCAAGTCCCTCGCCCATCGGGAGAAGGAGCGCGACGCCTTGCGGGCCGCCATTCGCGAGGACATCACCCGCGAGGACTGGGACGCCGCCTACAAGCTCATCGACATGATGGCCGAGCACTACGGCTACCGCGATGAGGCCGAGCGCTTCCGCCAAGAGGTCGACGACAGCCGGAAGGACGCCGTCGAGAGCAAGGTCAACAGCTCCATCGAGCAGGTTGAGGAGCTGTTCGCCTCCTGCCAGTGGGAGCGCGCCCGGGCCGAGGTCCGTCGGCTGCTCTCGCTCTATCCGAACCACGAGCGCATCGCCGTGCTTCCCGACCGCCTCGACACGAGCTTCGCCGAGCGCAAGGAGCTCCTCAAGAGACAGTTCCGGGAGGCCGCCGAACGCAAGGAGGTTAACCGGAGCATCGAGCTGATCAAGGAGCTGGACATCTACCTCACGCCCGAGGAGGCCAAGGAGTTGACCGACATGGTCCGCGAGGTCTTCCGGGATCGCCTCGACAACCTCACCGTACAATTCGAGCTGGCCGTCCACGAGCAACGTTGGATGGAGGCGGTGGACGTCGCCAACCAGATCATGAAGGACTATCCCAACACGCGCCGCGCGCAGGAGCTCCGCGACGGCGTCTACGAATCCCTGCTCAAGCGAGCGGGTATGAGACCGGGCGGCGTCGAGTCGACGTAGTACCGCGTTTCACAAGTCTTGCCACTATGGACACGACCGCACCCGCCACTATCGCTGCCCGAGCCGCGGCATTCATGCCGCGCGGCCGCGCCGGATAAATCCGGCGGCTCGACGCAGCTCGCCGCAAGCGGCTCGGGCATATCGTCGCGATACTTCTGAAATGCAGTGCTAGGTCGACCGACCGCCCCTCGGCGCGTACACTGTCTTTCTTGTTGCGATCGCGGCACCCCGGGTTGAAGATTGCGTGCATTCGCCTTCTTCGCGGAGATCCGCGCCGAGACATGCGGAGGCAGCCATGACGGAATCGACTCTACGCGAGAAAGCGGCCGAGCTCCTGCACGATCACAAGGGCGATGACTACGCGTTCGGACAGGGCGCGACGGACGCGCTGGCGAAATACGTCGGCGCGCTCGGCAAGGACGTCATCGTGTACGCGGGCAACACGGCGCGCGCGGTGGGGCTCATCGATCACGTCGACAACGCCGTTCGGGCGTGTGGGGGCACCCTATCCGGCGTGCTGGAGGCCGCCCGTCCGAACTCCCCGGTGGAAGACGTCCTCGCCATGGCCAAAGGGCTCGATGAGGCCCCGTCGGTCGATTGCGCGATCGTGATCGGAGGCGGATCGGCCATCGATGCGTTCAAGGCCGCCAACACGATCCACACGCTGGGCGGCACGCTCGACGAGTACTACGGCGTCGGGCTCGTGAACGAGGCCCTCGCCAAGCAGGGCAAGCGGCTCGTGCCGTCGATCGCGATCATGACGGCGGCCTCGTCGGCGGCGCACCTGACGCGGTACAGCAACATCACCGACCTCGCGCAGGGCCAGAAGAAGCTCATCATCGACGACGCCCTCGTGCCGACGCGTGCGATCTTCGATTACCCCGTGACGACCCGCATGAGCAAGTCCTTCACGCTCGACGGGGCGATGGACGGCGTGAGCCATTCGCTCGAGGTCTACCTCGGCGCCACGGGCAGCGAGCACTACGACAAGATCGAGCAGGTCGCGCTGACGGGCATCGAGCTGATCGTCACGAACCTCGACAGCGCCGTGGAGAATCCCAATGACCTCGACGCCCGCACGGCGCTGGGCCTGGGTACGGACCTCGGCGGCGTGGCCATCATGACCGGCGGGACCAGCGGGCCGCACCTGAACTCGTTCTCCATGGTCGACATCCTCCCGCACGGTCGAGCGGTGGCCATCCTCAACCCGTACTACGTCGTCTACTTCGCGCCCGCCTGCGAGCCGCAGCTCGCGAAGCTCGCCGACCTCTACACCCGCGCGGGTTACCTCCACGCGGACACCACCGCGCTGCGCGGTCGAGACCTCGGGCTGGCCGTCTCCGAGGCCATGCTCAAACTGGCCGAGCATGTCGGGTTCCCCACCCGGCTCGAGGACGTGGAGGGCTTCGACGACCGACACGTCGAGCGGTGTCTTTCGGCGGCCAAGCTGCCGGCGCTGCGCAGCAAGCTCGAGAACATGCCCGTGCCCATGACGCCGGAGAGCGTCGACGAGTACATGGGGTCGGTGCTCGACGCCGCCGCCACCGGCGAACCCGGGCGCGTCAAGAACCAGACGTGAGCAATCCGAAGGTCTGCGTGCTCGAGCCCCCCGGGGCGATCACCTGTACATGACCTCGATCGTCCGTTCCCCGGTGAGCCCCGTCAGGTCGATGACCTCGGCCTTCGGGTCGAACTTCCCGTGCGGTTGACCCTCGATCGAAACCGAGCGGATCCGCTTCCCCTCCGGCACGCGGAGCTTCAGCTTGAGCATCGCGATGGGATCGCGGCCGGGCACGCGCAACCGGACCCGCACGCGATTCGACGCCAGCGAAGACTCGATCGTGACGTCGATCGGTCCGAAGCCCGTCGGGGCGCCGCGGACGACGATCCGCTTGCCGTCCGCCAGCCACGCTCGCGGCGTGGCGTGCGCGAGGAACAGCCCCTTTGGCACGCCCGTCGTCGGATCGAACCACTCGCGGATCAGCATGAGCCGAAGCATCAGCAGGAACGTGCTGTTGTTGGCGCTGCACGGCGTGCCGTAGCACGAGCGATAGAACTGCCCCGGGCGGACGCCGACGGTCTCGCCCTCGCCACTGACGAAGGTGTTACGTGTCTGGCCGTGGGCGAGCTTGCCGTAGAACGACACGATGAGCCGCTCGGCCATGTCGCGGTCCGCCAGCACCCGCGTGTAGTTCGGCAGGTAGACGTTGTCGAACCCCGGCGTGCAGTAGCCCGGCAGGCCGTTCGGGCGATACGAGCCGATGGGCGTGGGGTAGTAGTTGAACCGGACCAGCCCCAGCAGCATTCCCCCGTGGTGGTGCAGGAAGCGGACGATGCCGTCCATCTCCGATCCGTTCATCTCCCACAGCCCCGACGCGAAGGCGTACGGCATGACCAGGTTCCAGTAGCTGCCCAGGCGGGTTTCGGTGATGGGGTCGAAGACCTTGAGCGGCTCGAGCATCTCGTTCGAGACGAAGAGCGATCCGTCCGGCAGGCGCTTGCTGGACTTGGCCAGTGCCTGATGCAACGCGCGATGCAGGCCCGCGGCGACGGGGGCGTACGTCTCGTACAGGTCTTCCTTCCCGATCTGCCGCCAGACCTCCGCCATATCGCGCATGCCCCGCCAGCACACCGCCTGGTGGAACGTGCAGTAGGCCCGCTTGGGGATGTCGCCGCAATGGCGCTCCTTCCGGAGCAGGCCGTGCGGGTCGGCCTCGATCTGTCGGCGGAAGTCCTCGCAATACGAGACGTAGGTCGGGGTATGCTTGCCGATGAAAGCGGCGTCCTTGGTCAGGTGGTAGTGGAGGGCGCCGTGCGAGAGCTTCTCGCCGCGCTCCCAGTTCGTGTAGTACTCCGGCCCTTTGCCCTTGGCCATGCCGACCAGCGCGCTCAGGCCGTCCCTCGCGGCGTCGAGGTGGCCGAAGTAGGCCAAGACCGTCATCGCGTCGCTGCTCTCGGGCTGATAGAAGCTGCCGTGATAGACCACCGAACCGAGCGAGTATCGCCATCGCATGACGCAGTTCTGGATGAGGTGGTTCCGCTGGACGTCCATCACGAGCGGCTCGGGGACGTCGAAGATCACACCTCGATTCAGGATCGCATCCCAGTACGTTTTGCGGTCCGCCTTGGCCTTGGCGTACGCCGCCGCGTCGATCTGCGACGCATCCGGCAAGGGCGTGTCCGGCGACCAGACGAGATAGATCGTTCGCGGCGCGCCGTCGGCAAGGTCGAACGCGAACCGAAGGGAGCTTCCGTCCCAGGTCGGCTCGCCCGTGCTTTTCAGATGGGAAGCGCCCGGCCCGCCGACGTCGAAGCGGACGGTCGTCGCGGTCCGATTCGATTCCCCCTTCCGCGCGGTCAGCTTGAGGAAGGCGACGATGTGGTCGACGCCCGGCACGCGACCCGCGAAGCACTCCTGCGTGTAGCGCACGCCCGCGGCGTCGACGTAGCCGGTGCGGAGGATGGGGTAGTACCTGCCCTCGAGCGTAGGACCCTCCAGCCGGTCCAGCACGCCGCCGTATTTCTCCTTGCCGGCCGGTCCGACGAAGCACTCGATGTCCCGCTTGGAATCATACCGGTTCGCGGCGACGCGGCTGCCGTCGACCACCGGGACGAGGTACGGCGGCTCCCCGCCGTCCTGGCCGAACAGCAGGTTATGCACGCCGAAGGTCTTGTTCGTTTGACCCGTGGAGAGAAACAGGGGCCGCAGGTAGTCCTTCGTCTTGTCGTACGTCGCCCCGCCGGAGGCGATCATCTCCTCGGCCCAGATGTCCCGGGTCTGGCGGAGGGCGTGGTTGATCCGCTGGGCATATTCCGATTGCAGAGCGCCCTGCTCGGCGGACTTGGGAAACGCATCCTTTTCGGCGTCGTAGCGCTTTCGGATCGCCTCGGGGCTGAGGGCGGCGTCGTGGAGCGTCACCTTGGCGATATAGCCCTGGAAGCATCGATCCGGCGTCTTCTCGAGATTGCCGTATGCCCCGAACAAGAGCGGCGTATCGACCGCGTCGATCCCGCCGGGCGGGGCCGTCTGCGTGGCGAGCTGCTTGCCGTCGCAGAAGAGCCGCATCCGCGCGCCGTCGTAGGTGGCGACGAGCTGATGCCAGCCGAACGAGATGCCCGCGCCCCGCCCCTCGAGCATTGTCAATTGCCCGCCGATGCTGAGATACACGGAGACGCTCTGCGGGTGCTTGGCCGTGTTCATGACGAACACGCCGTACTGGTACCACGGCTTGGTGTGCGTCGGCAGCGACTTGAGCACGAGCGGGAGCTGCGGATACTCCGCCCCCTCCGGCGGCTTGAACCAGACGGAGATCGTGACGTGCTTGGGATTCAACGCCGGCGCGTTCGCGATCTCGACGTACGAACCGTTCCCGTCGAAGAACAGGCACGGCCGCTCGACGAGGTCCTCCACCTTGTTCATCAGTGTGACGCCCTTGAGGTGTGCGACGTTGCCGTTGCCGGATAGATCGGGAAGCGAGACCTCCTTCGCCCGCAGGGCATCCCACTGGCCGATGGGCTTCGGGCCCGCTTCGACCGCGATCGTGATGGGAGGCAGAACGAGTACCAACAACAGAAACGACAGTTCGCAGTGAATCCGCGCGGGTCGTTGATGTTCTTTCACCGTATTGGGCTCCATACGTACGTGCATCATGTCGGGCTTCGCGCGGCAATGCTCCAGCAATGCTTCCTGGAAAGACCCCACCTGAGTGGCCCACCTCTTCAGAGGTGGGGAGACACGAATTCAGACACGAGTTTGCGTCCCATCGCGCCGGCGATGGGCCTCCTCGGCTGAAGCCATGAGCCGCCCATGCAAGTAGGTGCGCCGCTCTGGGAGAGGTGGGCCACCCGAGAATCCCATGCGCTCGGGTGCGATATCGAACCAGGGTCCCTCTCCGCGGTAAATCGGATCACGCCTTCAGGACGTCCGCCGGATGCTTCGGAAAGCCCGTGACGCCGCGCGACCGCGAGAACTGATAGATCCTGCGCAACGGTCGCCGCTTCAGCGGAGAGCTCCGAAGCTTGCCCTCGGCCAGGGCGCGGCGGGCGCTCGGCCGGTCCAAGGCCTTGATCGCCTCGCGCCGCAAACGGGCGACGATCTCCGGCGCGTCCTTGCTCCGCTCGTGCAGTTCGCTCGGGTCTTGCGCCGTGTGGAAGAGCTGCTCGCGGCCGCCGTTTGCCATGGAGATGTACTTCCACTGGCGGTCGCGGACCATGACCTTGAACCGTTCCGTCCCCGGTGTGCCGTAGTAGCCGAAGAGGACCTCCCTCGGCTTCGCGCTGCCGGAGAGGATCCCGAGCACATCGACGCCCTCGCGGAGCTGCGGCTTGCCGGCGGCCGTCGTGGCGATGCCGAAGAGATCGGTCAGACAGACCAGCTCCTTGCGGCGCTTGTCGGCCGGCAACCGCTTCGGCCAGCTCACCAGGAAGGGAACGTGGCACGCGGCCTCGAAGAAGCTCTCCTTCTGCCAGGCGTGGTGGTCGCCCAGGTGATCGCCATGATCGGCGAAGAAGCAGATGACGGTATTGTCCGCGTCGGGCCGCGCCTCGACAGCGTCGAGGATGTCCCCCAGGCATTGGTCGATGTACGAGATCTCGCCGTAGTACCGCGCCTTGAGGACGCGGGCGTGCGGGTCGTTGATGTCCTCGGCCCAGATCGCGTAGTTCATCCAGGTGATCTGCTCGTCCATGTGGTCGACGCCCTTGTCTCCGCGGACGGGATTCGGCATGCGATCGGGATCGTACATCCGGTTGAAGGGGATCGGCGGGGCGAGGGGGGGGTGCGGTCCGATGAACGAGACGAGCCCGAAATACGGACGGGGGTCCTTGTGGCGGATGAGCTCCACCGCGCGGTCGGCCGCCCATCGTTCCACGCCGAACTCCGCGGGGATCGGGCTCATCTGTGGCATGTAGTACATCTCGGTCCGCTCGCCCATCAACGCCTCGACCCAATCGTACTCGGGGTGCTCGTTCGCGATGAAGGCGGCGTAGTGGTCCTTCGCGCGGCGCTTGGCCGTGCCGTAGAGCTCCTCGCTGTAGAGCTGGGTCTCGTAGCCGATGTCCTCGTCCCAGGGCACGGTGTGGAACTTGCCCACGCCGAAGGTGCGGTAGCCCAGCTCGCGCATGGTCCGGGCAAGGAACTTCCCGCAGCGGGCCTCCATCTTCTTGGGTTGATCGGGCGTCGGTCTGGCGGGGCCGTTCTGATAGACGCCGGTGGTCGGCGGCTCGCAGCCGGTGCGAATGGTATACCGCGCAGGCACGCACACGGGACAGGTCGAGTAGCCGTTGACGAAGCTCACTCCTCGGCGGACGAGCCGATCGAGGTTCGGTGTGTGGATGTGCCGGTTCCCGAGCGCGGCGATCGTGTCCGCCCGGAGCTGATCACACATGACGAACAGCACGTTCGGCCGATCGCCGTCACGTGAGCCCGCGCCGGCCGCCATCTGACTCACGGCCAGACCGCCGGTGGCCGTCAACGTCGAGCCGAGGAAGGTCCGCCGTGTCAGGCCGTCGTTCTCCCGCTGCGTCTCGTTGTCTTTCGCCGTCATAGAGGACCTCCCGGGAATCGAGCACGGCGTGTATCGGCCGGGAACGGCTCCGCCGACAACGCCTGGCCATCATGCAAATAGTACCCCAGCCTTCGCCGGGACCACAAACGAGTCGGCCGACCGCTTACCGCTCACACGGTCAACCGCAGGCATGAGTCGCCGTCCGTCCGGGTGCATCTCGATTTCGGTTGCACGAGCATCCCCGTGCACATGCGGCGTATCCCTTGCCCGAGCCGCAGCATTCCTGCTGCGCGGAGATCGACCGCGCGTGATGAATCTCGCGGCTCGGGCCGTTCGCGCCCTACACGGCATCCCTGCAGCGATTCGTTTGATGCACCCTGTCCACCCGAAAGCCGGTCTTGACCTGCGCACACGAGACAGGATACGCTGAATGGGGTAATTCCGGGGCAGAAACCGAGAGGATCCGACACCATGAACCGACGCGAATTCGTCAAGGCGGCCGGCGGGGCGGTGGCCCTCGGCGGCGGCGTCTTTTTGACCGGCAAGGACGGCAAGGCCGTCACCGACGCCGACGTCGCCAAGGCGATGAACGACTTCCGGATCGCCGGCATGCCGACGCCCCCCAGACGCCTTCGCGACGAGACCCGCGCGCTCGCCCAGCGGGGCCTCGCGGGCGAGCACGGCCGGTCGCTCAAGAACGCCGACTTCGCCCTCGACCCGGCCGAGATCGCGGGCCTATCGCTCGAGATGCGCTACGCCCACGCGGTCAAGCTGATCGCGGAGAAGGCGCCGCTGCGGATCCTCCCGTTCGAGCAAGTCGTCGGATCGGCGACCCTCCTCGAGGCCTGCCACCACAGCACACCCGTCATCGGCATCGGCAGCACGAGCCACCTGACGCTCGGCTTCGATCGCATCCTCCGCGAGGGGTACAAGGGTATTCGCGAGCAAATCCTCGCGACGAAGGCCAAGGGCAAGCCCGCGAAGACCGAGCCCATCCGCAAGGCCGTCCGGGGCAAGTTCGGCGGCGCGCTCCCGGCCAACGCCGCGTGCTCGTGCTGGGTCGAGGCGCCGCCGCGGAACGAATACGTCACCCCGCCGCTGACCGTCGAGTGCTGGGCGCGTCTCGAGGCGAACTCGAGCGATCGCTTCAACGTCATCGTCGCCAACGCCGAGAAGAACTCCGCACTCCACTGGGAGATCTACAGCTACGCCGACACGGGTAACTTCAGCGCATACCTACCCGGCTACGCCCCGGCCGAGATCAACTCCGACCGACTCATCACCGACGGCAAGTGGCACCACCTGACGATGGCGTTCACCGGAAATACGGTTCGGCTGTTCGTCGACGGCGAGAAGGTCGCCGATGCCCGCGTAAAGGCCACGGGCCAATTGCCCAAGTCCCCCGGGCCGCTCTGGATCGGTGGCTATCCGCCGCACTCGATCGGCTGTCAGGGACTCGTCGAGGACGTGCGGATCTCCAACGTCGCCCGGTCGATTACGCAGGCACCGGAGAATCGATTCGAACTTGACGACCACACGGTCGCGCTGTGGCGGATCGACCGGCCCGGTCAGGCCGCGGCATATCACGACGCTTCGCGCCTGGCCAACCACGCCAAGCCGGTGACGCTCGGCAACGACTTGCTCGATGCGATGCTGATCTGCCTGGACGGCGCCGAGCGCTGGCACAAACGATACATGGACGCGCTCACCGACCTGGCCGCGAAGTCCACCGGCGCCGAGCGCGAGAACGTCCTCCGCGTCCGCGAGGCGCTCCGCCGCGTGCCGGAGGAGCCGCCCCGCACGTTCCATGAGGCCGTCCAATCGCTCTGGTTCGCCTACGCCTTCCAGCGGCTCGCCGGCAATTGGTCGGGGATCGGGCGGATCGACGAGATGCTCGGTCCGTTCCTGGAGCGCGACCTCGCCGAGGGTCGCCTCACGCTCGACGAGGCCCGCGAGATCCTCGCGCACTTTTGGATCAAGGGCACCGAGTGGATCGGCGCGCTCAAGGGCCTGGGCTCCGGCGACGCCCAGCATTACCAGAACATCGTCCTGAGCGGCGTGGACGCCGACGGCAACGACGTGACGAACGCGGTGACGTACCTCGTGCTCGACATCGTCGAGGAGCTGCACATCAGCGACTTCCCCATCGCTGTCCGGCTGAACCGCAACACGCCGGAGAAGCTGCTGCGGCGCATCGCCGAGGTCCAGCGATACGGCGGCGGCATCGTGGCCGTCTACAACGAGGAGGCCGTCATCGACGGCTTCGTCCAATTCGGCTATCCGCTTCGCGAGGCACGACGCTTCGCCAACGACGGCTGCTGGGAGGCGCTCATCCCGGGCAAGACGAGCTTCATCTACCACCCGATGGACATGCTGACGATCCTGCAGGACGCGCTCGGCCTGCACGATGCGAAGAAGCCGCCGCCGGACTTCGCGAGCTTTGACGACCTGTACGCGGCCTTTGTCGAGAAGCTGACGGCCGTGCTGGATCATCATCACCGCATGGCGGACAACTACCGCAAGAACGGCCCGCCGAGCACGCTCATCTCGATGCTCATTGAGGGCTGCATCGAATCCCAGCGCGGCTACAACGATCGCGGGGCCAAATACACCGTCTTCGCACCGCACATGGGCGGCATCGCCAACGTCGCCGACAGCCTCTCGGTGATCCGCAAGCTCGTCTACGAGGATAAGTACCTCACGCTGCCGGAGTTCGTCGAGATCCTCCGCAACGACTGGAAGGGACACGAGCACCTCCGCAAGCTCGTGCTCAGCCGCTTCGCGTTCTACGGCAACGACGACGAGGGGGCCGACGCGATGGTCGAGCGCGTCTTCAACGACTACACCGAGATCGCCGCCCGCGTGAAGGACCGCAACGGCGTCCTCCGGCCGGCCGGCATCAGCACGTTCGGTCGGGAGATCGGTTGGCGTAAGCCCAACGGCCCGCGGAAGGCCACGCCCGACGGGCACAAGCTCGGCGAGATCCTCGCGACGAACCTCTCGCCCTCGCCCGGCACGGACCGCAAGGGTCCGACGGCCGTCATTAAATCCTACTGCAAGATGGACTACGCCCGCCTGCCCAACGGCGGCACGCTCGAGCTCAAGATCCACCCCGAGAGCGTCCGCGGCGAAAAGGGTGTCGACGCGCTCGTCGCCCTGCTCAAGACGTTCGTCACGCTCGGCGGCTGGTTCATGCACGTCGACGTGGTCGACACGGCCATGCTCATCGACGCCCAACGCCACCCGGAGAAGTACCCCAACCTGGCGGTCCGCATCGCCGGCTGGTCCGCCCGCTTCCACACGCTGACCAAGGAATGGCAGGACATGGTCATCCAGCGAACGCAGCAGATGGTGTGAGGTGAACTGATGCCGCGCCGCACAAGCAGCACGACTGCGGACAGTTCCGGTGCGCGGCATGGCTGCTGCTCGAGCCGCGGCATTCATGCCGCGCGGCCCCGCCGGATGAATCCGGCGGCTCGACTTCGCTCGCCACAAGCGGCTCGGGCAGGTAGTCGCGATACTTCTGAAATGGAGTACTAGACGAAGCCGCTTTCGAGCAGGGCTTGAACGGCACGCCAGAAGAAACCTGAATCTGGGTGCCCCATGGCTCGAGCCGTGGCGGACGCACCTTCAGTCAGGAATCCGCGCCCTCATCACGCCAACCCTACCGCCGTCGACGCAGAAGCGCAACCGCCCCGATGCCTAACAGAGCGAGCGAGGCCGGTTCGGGTACGGCCGTGATGGAGGTCTGCAGGACGTCGTGATTTTCGTTGGAGCCGCCCGTCGTGCCGGAGAAGCCGACATGGGCCAGCGTGCCGGGGCCGAACAGCGCGGTCAGATCGACGTTCCAGCTGCCCGAGACCGGGGCGAGCGCGTCGGAGTCGAACGTGGCCGAGAGCGTGTTCGTGGCGTCGTCGTACGAAACATCGAGGTTGAAGAAGTCATCCCGCTCCAGGCCGTCCCCGATGTCCAGCCAGCCAATTTGCCCGCCGGAGCTATGGACCTCCAGGCTATTGGTGACGGCCTCCCCGGGGTTTTGCCAGCTGTCCAGCGAGATGGCCAGGAAGGGACCCGACAGGCCGCCACCCTCGAAGCTCGGGTTGGCACCCAAGCCGTCCGTCTGCCAGAGGAAGCCCATCCCGTCGGCTCCGCCGCCACCGCGGTAGGTGATCTGCCCCCGCATGAACGCGCTCCAGTCCTTTTCCGGGCTGAGCCTATCGACGTTGAGCCAGGAAGCGCCATTCAGACCACCGCCCGCCCAGGTCAATCGAAGACGCTTGGAGGGCGTTAGGGGACTGTCGTCCACATAGCTCGCATTGCCGACCATAGACCAGTCCGGGCTGCCCCACTCGAGTCCTTCGAACCAGTAGTCGTAGACCCCCGCGTCGGCGAACTGGACGGATCCCAGCGCACCGAAGACGAGTGCACACGAGACAACGATCGTAGACCGCAACATGTTTCTACTCCCTCCGACTCCGCTCCTTCTGGGGAATGCGGCTTCCCTCCAGGGAAATGCGGTACTATCAGTTTGGCCCCTCCGCCGTGCGGAAGTCAAGCCAGTTTGCCCGCGCGGAGAATACGGCGTCGGTGCTACCGCGAGCGCAAGTCGCTTACCTGCCGGTCGACAGAACAATCCCATAAATCGTCTCCGCCAAACCCCAGAGGTAACCCCATGGTCGCGAAGTGGAACGTCAATCATTAAGAAGGTCTCCTAGATATGAAGCCCCTTGCTTATCACCAAGATACGTCATGATAGCGACGCGCATCCTTTTTTCTTCCCGCACGAATATCGTGTCCATGACCAAGATCGCATACCCCAACCGGCAAAGGCTCGGCATCTTGACCTGACGGATTGCGGGCAGCGATAGTGTGCGGAACGCGTCGGATGTTTCCATATGCTGAACGGTGCTCGGCTCGTACCGACGCCTGCGACCGCAAGAGGGGAACGACCGTGCTCGCACAGCTCCTGATGATCATCGTCGCCGCCACGGCGGTTGCCTCGGAAGGCGACATCACCACGCACACGGTCGAGGCCGAGGTGTGCAAGACGACCGGACCGTTCCGCATCGCGAAAGACAAGGACGAACCCGGGCGAAGCTACTTGCATCTCCCCCCCG
>CAZKCX010000069.1:0-15304 GCA_964550865.1 uncultured Planctomycetales bacterium | reverse complement strand
CAGCCGCGGCCCGAACTTTCAAGCCCGGCGAGACCCTCAGTCCTCCCGGCTCAGCCGCGCTCACGACGCGTTCTCCGCTCCGACCAGCCAGAGCCAGCGTTCGTGGTTCCCGGCGTGGCCCGCCAGCGGGCTCTCCATGTGCCCCAGCAGCCGAACCCCGTAGCGAGGCAGTTGGCCGACGATCCGTTCGGCGATGTCCGTTACGTGCTCGGGATCCAGCACACCCTTGCGCAGCCATTCCCGCGGGGCCTCGTAGTGGGGCTTGAGGAGCGAGAGGATCTGTCCGTTCGCGCCGAGCATGCGTGCGGCAGACGGCAGGATATGGCGTTGGCGGGTCCAGCCGGCGTCGACGGTGACCAGGTCCACCGGCTCGGGGAGCTGCACGTGCATGGCATTGGTCCGCTCGAGCACGACGACGCGCTCGTCCTTGCGGAGCCGCCAGTCGAGCGTCCCGTATCCGGTATCGACCGCGTAGACCCTGGCCGCGCCGCGCTGGAGCAGACAGTCGACGAATCCGCCGACATGGCTGCCGAGATCCGCGCACGTCATCCCCGCAGGATCGACCCCAAAGCCGTCCAAGGCTGCGGCGAGCTTCACGCCGCCGCGCGAAACGTATCTCGGCTCGGCGTCGGCCATCTTCACGCCTCATCCGCGGTTCGGCGCATACAAAAAGGGCGACGGAGCCTCACGCCGCCCGCGGGTTTGCTCCAAGTCCTTGCCGTGGCTCGCCGTCGTGCCGGGCGTCTCCGCCCTATCGCGGGAACGACCGAGCGCACGAGCCGCGTTCGCCCGCCGTCTACTGCTTCTTGGCACGCTCTTCGTTCAGGTGCTTCTGCAGACGCGACTTCATCCGGTTCGCCCTGTTCTTATGGATCGTGCCCTTCAAGGCGACGCGGTCGACGAGCTTGGCCACGTTACGGAATTCCGTTTCCGCCTTGTCCACATCGCCGGAAGAAAGCGCCTCACGGAATCGACGCGCTTGGGTCTTGACGCGACTCTTGCGGACGCGGTTTCGGAACCGGCGTTTGGCGTTTTGACGGATTCGTTTCTTCGCTGAGAGTGAGTGTGCCACCGTACGTTCTCCAACAGTTATGACGCCTTACGAGCGTTCTTCTGCTCCCTGCTCCCGCAGCGCGTCGATCCGATCGCGCACGTCGCGGAAGTTGTAATCCCACTGGATGATGTCGTTGTAGACCTCCACGGCCTGGTCGGTCTTCTTGTCGCATTCGTAGGAACGGGCCAGCCAGTAGGCGATTTCCTTTCCGACGTCGTCCCCGGTCGTTTCGTGCGTTTCCAACAACTGCTTGAGCACGTCGACCGCCGGTCCATAGTGCCCTTTCTCGAAGAAGCACCGGCCGATGAAGAGGTTCGCCGTCCGCCGGTTCTTGGGGTCCGCCCGCGCGGCTTGAAATTGGGGAATCGCCTCATCGAACTCGCCCGCCGTGAACAGCGTTTGAGCGTACTTGAACCGAATGCGATGATCGGTCGGGTAGTTCGCGACGCGTTCCTTGCCGATCTCCTTCTCGAATTCAAGTTGTTTCGCCTTGACCTTCTGGGCCTCGGCGACGATGGATTTGTCCTCCGGGTTGGCCTTGTGCTGGGCGAGAAGCTCTCGACGCCTTCGTGCGAATTGCCGCACACGAACGTCGTCGGACCGCATCTTGAAGCGGTAGTTGCCCGAATTCTTGTAGGCCTCCTCGAGGCGCTGGATTGCCTCCGCCTCATCCTCCGGCCGTTCGCGACGCAACAAGAGGTCCACCAGCCCCGTCAGCTTGCTGGCGTGCTCGGGGTTGGCTTCGTACTCGGCTCGGGCCTTTTCGATCAGAGAGCCGATGCGATCCTCGTCTTGCACGAGCCGGTCCCGATCGTGCAGATCGGCCTGAAGCTCCTTGTCCCGCAGCGATTCCCGAAAGGACTTGCCCTCCTGATCATACTTCCCCTTGGCGATCGTCAGCTTGCCGGAGAGGTTCGTGATCTGGTTGAAGTACTCCTGGTTGTCCGGCTTCATGTTCCGAAGCAGCGTCATCGCCTTGAGGGCCTTCTCGTAGGCGTTCACGGCCCCGGCCGGATCCTCCTCGTCCTGCAGGTCGTCGCCGATCTGCTGGAAGGTGTCCTTGACCTTGAGCAGGCGCGGCGGTGCCACCTTCTTCTCGTCCATCAATGCATCGAAGAAGATGTCCCCAATCCAGTTCGCCGTGGCGTACAGCCCCGCCTTGCCGGCGTTGATGAACATCTGTTCCATGTGGTTGATGTTGAACGGGTCCATGGCGAGCAGGAACTCCGCGTTCAACATGTTCTTGAGAGAGTCTTTTCCGGAGGTCCCGCGCCGAAACGACTGACGGAACCCCGCAGGCTTGCCCTTGGCTTGCTTGCGAGCCAGGCCGATCGCTCGCAACGGCTTGTGTCCCTCTTCGACGGCGTCCGGCCAGCTCTCCAGGCCGGTGATATAGCACTCGATGGCGTAGTCGTAGTTCCGCGTCTCTCCCACGACGCGGGCTTGCTGGAACCACTTCCGTGCTTTGGCCTTTTCCGCTTCGGATACGGTCACGGGTTTCTCCGACGTCCAGGACGCGCGACTACGACGGCGCGAAATCGTGCGGACCGAGTCACGTAGTATACACGATCACCAGCGGAGGGAGAAGATCGTTCCGGCGGGACGAACAGAAAAGGGGCCTGCCACCAGGAGCGTCGTGCCCATGCCCTGCCGCCTTCACCAGGGTACCGAACCATGGAATCGAGTCAAGATGGCAGACCGCTTTGACCGCACGGAACATGCCGATAAGATATAGTAGTTCCCGGACAGAGCCCCTGCGGACACGACACCATGGACCTCGACCGACTTCGCATCATCAAGTACCCCGACCCCAGGTTGCGCAAGCGTTCCGACCCCGTTTCGGAGATCACGCCCGATCTCCCCGACCTCACGGCGCGGATGTTCGAGCTCATGTATGAGGTGCGCGGCCTCGGTCTCGCCGCGGCCCAGGTGGGGATCAACCTGCGCTTCTTCGTCACGAACCATACCGGGGAGGAGGCCGACGAGCGCGTCTACATCAATCCGGAGTTCCTCGACCTATCCGGAACCACGGAGCGCGATGAGGGCTGCCTCTCGCTGCCCGAACTGTACGTCCCGCTCAAGCGGGCCCAGCGGTGTCGGATCCGGGCGATGGATCTCCAGGGGAACGCCTTTGAGGAAGAGGCCGAAGACCTCCTCGCCCGAGCGTGGCAGCACGAGATCGATCACATCGACGGCCGGCTGATCATCGACTACATGACGCCCACGCAGAAGATCGCGAACCGCAGGCTGCTCAAGAAGCTCGAACAGGAATACAAGCAAGAGCGAAAGGGCTCCGTAACGCGCTAGGGACGGCCGGCCCGCGGCCGGTCTGACCCAGCCCCGGGACGGCGTGGCCCGCGCGGAGCCGCGAAGGCACGGCAGAGATGCGAATCCTCTTCTTCGGATCGGGCGAGATCGGCGTTCCGCCGTTGCGGTGGCTCGTCAACTCTCGGCATGATCTCCTTGGCGTCGTCACCCAACCCGATCGTCCCGCCGGCCGAGGCCGAAAGTCACGACCCACCCCCGTCAAGCAACGGGCGGAGATGGAGGGCCTGACTCTTCTCGAGGCCGACGACGTCAACGACCGGACCACCCGGGACCGCTTGCTCGCGCTGAGCCCCGACATCGGCGTTTCCGTCGACTTCGGCCAGAAGATCGGTACGGCCCTTCTCGAGGGGATTCCCCAGGGGCTATTGAACATCCATCCGTCCCTCTTGCCGAAATGCCGCGGAGCGGCCCCCGTGAACTGGACGATCATCCGTGGCCAGGAGAAGACGGGCGTCACCGTCTTTCGCATGGTCGAAGAGATGGACGCCGGTCCCATTCTTGCCGTGCGCGAGACCCTGATCGGTCCGGAGGAGACGGCCGAGGACCTTTCCGCCCGTCTTGCCGGTATCGGATGTGACGCGCTCGACGCCGCCCTGCAACGCATCGATTGCCCGGACCCACCGTTGGGGGAGCCGCAAGACCACGCCCAAGCAACCTCGGCGCCCAAGCTAACCAAGGCACGGGGACGGATCGGTCCGGACCGTCCCGCCCGGGAGGTGGCCCGTTGGATCAACGGGCTCCATCCATGGCCCGGGGTTCAATGGACGTATCACCCCGCCGACGAGCGTAAGCCCATTCGCGTGCGTCCTGCTCGAGCGGTTCCTGTGCAGGCCGCGACCCATGGTTCGGCCTCGAGCGAGCCGGGGACCGTCCTGCCGGATGAGTCCGTAGCCTGCCGAGAGGGCGCTGTTTCCGTGTTGGAGGTCCAACCTTCCGGCAGTCGGCAGATGGCCTGGCGCGACTTCGTAAACGGTCGACGCGTTCGAGCGGGCGATCGATTCACCGTCGCCTGACCCGAGACGGCGTTGTGTCCCTGGGGATCTCCGGACTAGAATACCAAGTCGATTGCAGAAGCGATGAGCGAGCTCTACGACCAACGACGCTATATCAGCATCTTCACCGCGAATCGCGTCCCCCATATCTTCACGGACGTGCTTGTCCTCGGCGGGGGCATCGCGGGGTTGCGGGCGGCCGTCGAGGCGTCCCGATACGGCGACGTCTTGATCCTCACCAAGGGCGGCCCGCTGCAGTCGAACACCGCCTATGCGCAGGGCGGCATCGCCGTCGTTCTCGCCGAAGAGGATACCTACGAGCAGCACATCGAGGACACGCTTCGCGTCGCGTGCGGGCTTGGAGATTCCGAGGCCATCGATACGCTCGTCCGTCAAGGACCAAAACGGGTGAAGGAGCTCCTGGACTGGGGCGCCCGGTTCGATAAGGACAAGAGCGGTCGGCTCAGTCGCGGCATGGAAGGCGGGCACGGCATGCCGCGCGTCCTTCACGCAGACGGGGACGCCACAGGCCACGAGTTGGCCGAAGTGCTCATTCACCGGGTCATCGAGATCCCCAACATCCGTGTGTTCTACCAGTGCTTCGCGATCGATCTCGTGACGCTCGGAGGCGTGTGCTGCGGCGTCATCACGTATCATCCCAAGTACGGCCATCAGCTCATCTGGGCGAAGCAGACGATCCTGGCCAGCGGCGGGGCCGGTCGCATGTTCCGTGAGACGACGAACCCCAACGTCGCGACCGCGGACGGCGTTGCCATGGCCTACCGCGCCGGCGCCGTCCTGCGCGATATGGAGATGATCCAGTTCCATCCGACCACGATGTACGTCGCGGGGGCCACCCGCGCGCTGATATCCGAGGCGGTACGAGGCGAGGGCGGCTATCTCGTCGACCGGACCGGTCGTCGGTTCATGCCCGACTACCACGAAGACGCCGAGCTGGCGCCCCGTGACGTCGTCAGCCGCGCGATCCTCGAGGAGATGGTTCGCAACAAGACCGCCTGCGTGTACTTGGACGTTCGGCACGTCGGTCGGGACCGCTTTGCACGACGGTTCCCGTCCATCTTCGAGCGATGTCGCCAGTTCGACATCGACGTCGCCAAGGACCTGATCCCCGTCCGTCCCGCCGCTCACTATGCCATCGGAGGGGTGCTCGTGGACCGGTCCGCGCAGACGACCTTGCCGGGGCTGCTGGCCTGCGGCGAGGCGACCTGCACCGGCGTGCACGGCGCGAACCGGCTCGCAAGCAACTCCCTGTTGGAGGGCCTCGTGTTCGGGGCGATTGCGGGGGAGACCGCCGGGGAAGCGCTTGCCGGATGGTCCGCCAACGGACACCCCAGCGGCGTCTCCAGCCAGACGGCCCCGGCCAAGCGGGCCGAGCTCGATCTGGAGGACATCCGAAACAGCCTGCGAGCCCTCATGACGCGCTCCGTGGGCATTCAGCGCGAAGAGACCGGGCTCACCGAGGCCATCCAGAGCATCGACTTCTGGGGGCGGTACGTCATGGACAAGACCTTCGACGAACGCTATGCCTGGGAAACGCAGAACATGCTTACGGTGGCCCGGCTCATCGCCCTCACCGCTCGAAACCGCCAGGAGTCGCGGGGCGTGCACTATCGGCTCGACTACCCCGAGACCGACGACAAACCCTGGCGCGTGCATACCACCATTCGGCGAGTTGAGAACACCTTCGAAGTCGATACCCAACCCGTCGAAACCAAGTCCACGTGACTCCTCCTAGCCCCGGAAGGCCCACGCCTTGATCGGAAGTCACGGCTTCGACGCGCGACGGACTCGGGACCTGCCGCGGTATCCGCCATATGGCCCAAGCATCCCGCGGCGTGCCTCCATTCGCATGGCCAGCGCGGTGGATTGAACGGCGGTGGCGCGCTAGACCCTGCGTCCGATGCGGCCACGCCTTCGCTTCACAGGCACGGACCATTGCCCGGCCGAAGGCGATGGGCTAGGATGCGGCATGTTCCTACTCGAACGTGACAACGGAGGCATGGACCGCGTTGATCGAGATTGACGGTGGAGAACTAGGCGGAGGCGGTCAGGTCGTGCGAACGAGTCTGACCCTCGCGGCGTGCTTGGGCAAACCCGTGACGATCCGAAACATCCGCGGGACCCGGTCGGTGGGCGGTCTCCGTCCCCACCACCTCGCCTGCGTTCGGGCCGCCCACGAGATCTGCGGCGCCCCTTCGGACGCACTCGAGGCCGGTCAGACGAAACTGGTCTTCGAGCCCGGGGCGATCCGAGCCGGAACCTACACCTATGAAGTCGCGCAGGCCGGTTCAACGAATCTGGTTCTGCAGACCATCGCATTGCCTCTGTGCTTCAGCGAGACCCCAACCATCGTCAAGGTCAACGGCGGCACGCACAACCCCAAGGCCCCGTGTTTCGAGTACCTCGCTCATGTCTGGGTACCGCTCATGAGGCGAATTGGCCTGCCGATGGGCATAGGAATGGCCAAGGCGGGCTTCTACCCGAAGGGTGGCGGAACCCTCGTGGCCCAGATCGAGGGCGGCCTCCGACCGGAGTCCCTACAGGCGTTGGACCTCATGGAGCGCGGGGAACTCAAGTCCGTGGACCTTGCCGTGAAGATCGCCAACCACCCCATGAGCGTCGGCTACCGATTGCGCAAGGCGGCGAACTACCAGATGAAACGTAGGGGACTGGCGACGGAAGACTTGGAGCTGGAAATCGAGCTGATCGACGCCTTCGATCCCGCGGCTTGTTGTGTTGTGCGGGCGGCATTCGAGAACACGCAAACCGTCAGTGTGGGCGTCAGCACCAAGGGCAAGACACCGGAAGGCGCCGCCGCGGACGCCGTGGGCGAGGTCGCCGATTTCGCCGATGAGGAGAAGAGTGCGGGCGCCGCCCTCGATGCCTACTCCGCCGATCAGGTGATGGTGCCGCTTGCCCTCGCGCCCGGCCCGAGCCGCTTCACCACATCGTGCATCACCGAGCACTGCCTGACGAACGCTGCCCTCATACAGAAGATCGCAGCGCGGTCTGTCGACATCCAAGGTGAGAAGGGCAAGCCCGGAACGATCAGGATCCGGTGATTGCCGCAGGTTTGCCGTCAAGAAGCCACGGAAGGTCCGGGATGGAGCTCGCCGAGCTATCCGCTCTCGCCAAACGCTACCACCTGGGAGAAGTGTCCGAGGAAGAGCTTGCCCGTACGCTTCAGAAGATCAGCTCGAGCGTGTCGTTTCAGTCGATGATCGAGTCCTTTGAACGGCTCTACGGAGATCCCTTCCCTCGATGGAGCGACGGGTACGTCCCGATCTCGAGCCTGGACGCCACCCAGATTTGCCTGGAGTATGCCAAGCTCCACCTGGTTCGATGGCTCTTCGCCGATCCCCAGGACTTCGAGCGCCTCAACGCCACCTATTTCCCGACGCATCCACTCACCACACTTCGCATGCGCAACGGTCGGTTTGCCATCCTCGACGGCCATCACCGTCTCTGGCAGGCGGGCATCCTGTTCGGGCGCAACGGAAGCGTGAAGGTCCGCATCGTGACCAGCCGCAATCCTCAACTGCTGACCAGCTTCCGGAACGAGGTCCGTCGCGTGGCCGAGGCGAATGAATCGGCCGAGCTGCGACGCCTGCCCATTCGCGACAAGCCGAGTGAGACGGCCATCATCCGGCTGATGGGCGGAATCCGAAACCCGCGATGGTTGCTGGCAGGCCCCTGGACCCCCTATCAGCCGAGCGAATCGCAACAGGACACCGCATCGGATACACCGACGGACGCGGGGGACAGCGAGTAGCCCAACCCGGTCTTTCTGACGCACCGCCATCGAAAGAAGGACGCAAACCCCTGACCGGACTCAAGTTCCTTGGACAATGCGCCGATGCGCTGATCAGGGGCCGACGTGGTTCCGGAGAGGGAAATCATCGGTGGACCCTTTGACGCGAACGCGCTGCGCTGCAAGTCCGAGGTCGGCCTGTAAGACCACATCCCAATGCCCCCAGGGCTGCACCGCATTCCTGGTGTCCCTATTTGCTTGCCTCGTTTCCGGCGCCGGCTGTTCACCGTCCCCCTCAGCGTTGTTGGGTCCCGTTGGAGAGATGTCGGAGGCGGAGACTCGACCCGCGAGCCTACCGCCGGCCGTGGAGGCCTGTGTTGCCGAACCGATAGCAACCATCTACATCCAGCAAGACCTTCCCGTCGGTTCGGTCGACAACGCTCCTCTGGGGTTGCCGCGGATACGACTTGCTCAAGGTCAGTCGTTGGCGATCCGTCTGCATGGCGCGGGCAGGTGGCCGAAGGGCACAAAGGCGCAAGTCTCGTTTGACCTTCTCGTGCAGCGGCACACAGGCGGGTCGTGGTCCGAGGTGGGATGGGACCGGGAGACAGTTGCGGGAGTTGGCCCATTTCGGGCGGAGACGACGGCAAGTGTTTGGATCGAGCTTCTCGAGGTCGGCGCGCACGAGTTCCGTGCCGTCGTATCCACGTCGCTACGCCTTGACGAGACGACAGAAGGTGCGGAGCGCGGTCCCGTCGACGAGCGCGACATCGTAGAATTCGTGGTCGATGTCTTCGCTCCACGGCACGAGACGTAAGGAGAATGGCTGCCGGGGGATTCGGCTCAAACGTCCTGGCTTCCCGCCTCGTCGAAGGCCTTTGGAAGGAATGGGAAAGGGAATGAGGCACGAAGCCTTCGCAGACCGCTTGCTCGGCCTATCGGGATCGTGGTCGGGATGCACCATTCAAACGACCGTTGTCTGGGGACAACATGCCCGCAAGTCAATGGAAGATATGTAGTTGTGATGATGCATCGCGACGGAAAGACGTAGTCTGCGTTGCCGAGCGGCAACGAGTGCCCGCCAAAGCGAGAAGGTCGGTAGATCCCGTTGTTGGGTAAGCCCATTAGAAACGAAAGCTTACGGATTGCTTTGAGTACCGCGTCAGGACGCCTAGAGGATTGGCATTAGAGTTGCCCTTACGTTTCTATTGAGGATTCCCCGATCGTGAAAGCCGCGGTATGCTCTGTGTGAGGTGGGTATGGTCGCCTTGGAGACAGAGAGGAGGAAGCACCGTCGGCTGGACATCACCTTACCCGTTGTCTTCAAGCCCGCCGACGAAGAAGGCACGTCCTCTGAGAGCACGAGCACGATCAATATCAGCACCGGTGGGGTGTTCTTCGGGACCGATCGTGGGGGGATCGAGCCGGGACGCCTGTTGGAGCTGGAATTGACGATCCCGCCCGGACAGGGCCACTTCCCCTACGAGGGTCGGATCCGTGGCAAGGGCGTTGTGGTCCGCGTCGAGCCGCTTGAGCAGGATCACAATCATCGCTTTGGCGTGGCCGCGCAGTTTCAAGAGCCGCCCAAGCTCGCTTTCTAATCCGCCATCCCCGCTCGGTGACCACGCCGTTGCGTCTTACAGCTTCTTGATGACCACCGCCGTCAGATCGTCAGCTTGTCGTTTGCCGCCACCGAATCGGCGCACGGCCGCGTACAGCTCCTGAATGATCTCGGATGCCGATCGCTCTCTGCAGCTTCGAACGGTGGCCCGTAGCCGTTCGGTCCCGAACTGCTCGTCGTCCGGTCCGACCCATTCGAATAACCCGTCCGTGACGAGAATCATCATGTCTTGTGGCTCGAAATGGATGGGCTCGACCGTATCGAACGCCACGTTCGGCACAAGCCCTAAGGGCAGACCCGTGGCGGCAAGCTCGGTGAACTCGTCGGTTGACGCACGGTAGTGGAACAGCGGCCCGTGTCCGGCGCTGCAGTAGTCGAGCGTTCCTCTGGCCGGATCCAGCAGGCCGAAGAAGCAGGTGACGAACCGATCGGCGGGCAAATCCTCGACGAGCAGATCGTTCACCCCGCCCATGACCTGGTTGGGATCGTCGCTCGATTTCGCCGTCGCGCGAAGCAGCGCGCGACATTCCGCGATAACCAGGGCGGGTCCGATGCCGTGTCCCGTCGCGTCGGCGATCATGATGACCACGCGGCCGTCCTCGAGCGTCATGAAATCGAAGGCATCGCCGCCGGTCTGATCCGCCGGCTTGTTCCAGCCCGCGATGTCGAAGCCCGCTGCCTGGGGCATGGCATCGGGGAGGAGCTGCTGCTGAATCGAGCGCGCGATGTCGAGATCGTGCTCCAGCTTCTGCTTCAGGGCGTAGTGATCGAGCAGCATTTGACGTTGGATGGCCGCGCCGGCTTGGGCCGCGAGTGTCGAGGCGAGCTGCTCATCCCAGGCGCCGAAGCTTGCTCCCTGCTTGTTCAGCATCTGGAGCACGCCGACGGCGACGTCGTCGTACCCGAGCAGCGGAAGCGACAGAACGTTCCGCGTGCGAAACCCCGTTTGCTTGTCGACATCGGGGTTGAACCGCGGATCGGCGTAGGCATCGGCCACGTTGATGATCCGCCGTTCTTTGATGGCCGCGCCCGCCAGGCCTTGGCCGACGGGGAACCGGATCTCCTCGACGCCGGTGGCGATGTAGCTGTACAGCTCGTCGCTCTGGCCGTCGTAGAGAAAGACGCTCGCGCGCTCGCATTCCATGACGTTCCGCGCCGCTTGCTCGATGTGCGTCAGCATGAGCTTCAGATCGATCGTCGCGCCGAGCTTTCGGGCGACGACCAGGACCCCCTCCAGATCCGAGAGCTGTTCGTTCACGTCCGGCGCGGACATGGCGACTCCTTCAGGCAAGGCCCGTGGTCAAGAGTCCCGGGAACCAGTAGCTGAACTTGCGATGGGTGATGTCCTTGAAGCCTGCCTCGCGGAAGAGCTGATGGACCTCCGACCAGGGGACGTGGCGAATCTCGCCCTCGACGGCGGTGATGCACACGTCGAACACGAACCAGCCGACAACGTTGTCGCGAAACCCGTCGATCAGCATCAATCGCCCCCCCGGACGCAGCACGCGGTGCATCTCGCGGACAACCGCCTGCTGATGAGGGTAGTGATGGAAGGAGTTGCTGCACGTGATGGCGTCGAAGCTGGCATCGTCAAAGGGCAGGTGCTCGCTGTCCGCGTTGACGTGACGGATGCCGCGGCATTCGCGCTCCCGCGCCTTGTTCCGCGCGACGCGACACATGTTCTCGGCGTAGTCGAGGGCAACGAGCCGCCGGATGGGAAGTCGTGTAGCCGCCAATAAGGTCACCAGCGTCCCGCTGCCGCACCCGATGTCGAGCAGGTCGTAGGCCTCTCCCTCATAGCCCCGCCATCGGAAGAGCTCCTCTAGAAACGTGCGATAGCTCGGCCGAAAGAGCCAATGGTTGAGGAAGTGCTGATCGTAGCTGTCGGCCCAGGCCTCAAACTCCGTGCGGGCGCGGGACTTCATCTCATGTTGAGCCGACATAGGACTGCCTCGGTTATCGGACGCTCGTGCGGGACCGAACTCGGGCAACTATATCTGCCGTCCTGCGCGGCTGCAACCATACGGCCAACGAAGCGCTGAAGCCCTTGAAGACCCCACCGCTATGAGACTGCCGGCGAATGCATACTACATGTTGGTGATGGGCTCTTCCGTGAGATTGATCCTTGCCGAAACGACGCGTTCGGAACGTGCTTGCTCGTTCAAGAACGTCCGATTCAATGACCGATAACACGGCCGGGGGCGGTTCGAGCCACCGCCAGGGTACTCGGTTTTCTCCCTCTCGCCGTTGGGTAAAGAGCGATGAAGAAGCACCAGATTATTGCCGCGATTCGGCGGATCAACCACACTGCTCAGGAGGAGTTCCTGGCACAGTTCAGCGAGCGGGAGCTGCTCGAATACCTCGAACACCTCAACTGGTTGTTCGAGCCCAACAGCAAGTCACGATACGGCGGTCACGCGCTCGTTGCCTAGACGAGTGCCGTCAGTTCCGGCATGCAAGGCCAGTGCCGTCTCCTGTTCGCAGGGCGTGGTATCCTTGCCGTGAGACGGTATCTTCGCGGACATGCCGTCGCATATCGCGTTCATGTCGCAGCGCGGTGGGCTCGACGTCTGCCGTGGAAGCCCAACGCCTGAGAGGTAGCCGGCCTCACGCTCGTCCGAGCCCGCCCATGGCGGAGCCGTGCGCACGTTCACCGTCGGTTGACACGAACGCCTGCCTGACTAGACTCACCGATCGTTTGCGGTTTATGTCGCTCGCGATGCCGGTTGCGTTGCGGGCGACCGGTCTTGTGTGTCAACCTGGTAGGAGCCTTCATGAGCGCACTCGAGCCACTCCTTGGCGGGTCGGAGCTTTCCCCTCCTCTAAATGCCCATCTCGCCGGCGACCTGGCCACCAAGCTGGGTGACCTCGTCGACGGGACGGTCTGCCCCCGCTCGTTTGCGGCGGCCGACGGCTGCGTCTTTACGGTGGTGCGGTGCAACGACGGCGTGAAGCGATTGGCGATCATCCATCGCGAGGCCCCACCGGACGGTGCGGCCGCTCGTCCCGTGGCCTCCAAGACCGCTCAGATCGACGGAATCGGGGTGACCGTTCAGCTCCTCGACATGACCCCGTCAACGGCCCAACTCGTCCGAGATCGCCTGGCGTTCACCAGGCCTCAGGTGCTCGGCACGCACCGCTCGTTCGGCGCGGGGGATCGTCTGGGACTGGCTGGACCGGGGCACATCCGCGCAGGCCGGGAGCATGGCCGGGGCATCGCCCTCGTCCTCGCCCAGCAGAGCGCTCGCGAGTTGTCGCGAACCCAGCGCGACGCACAGGAGGTCATCGACGCGGCCACGTGGGCGGTGTTGCAGGAGGGCTATCGGGAGCCTTGGGGCGCCGATGCCGACCATCTCAAGACGTTCGCCGACGTCGACGCCGCGGCCGCGGCCGGCTACACGATGTTCACGATCGATCCCGGGGATCACGTCGACGACCAGGCCGACACCGACGACAACGTCACCCTGATGCCCAAGTACGATGAGCTGCCGTGGGACGCGCTCGAGACCACCAGCGATGCGATGTGGCACAAATACGTCGGCATCACCTACGAGCTCGGAGAGGGTGTGAACCTGGTCAGCGAGACGCCCGACGACCTGATGCGGGCGGCGTGCAAGTACGGCCGCGCGATCGCGCACACCGCTGGGATGGCGCGGCATATCGCGGAGGCCATGGGGAATCGGCCGTTCGAGATCGAGGTCTCAGTCGACGAGACCGCGTCGCCCACCCGGGTGTTCGAGCACTTTTTCGTGGCAACCGAGCTGAGGCGGCTCGATATTCCCAACCTTGTGAGCCTCGCGCCGCGCTTCATCGGCGAGTTCGAGAAGGGCATCGACTACAAGGGCGACCTGGACACGTTCGCCGAGAGCGCTCGTCGGCACGTCGTCGTCGCCAAGCACTGCGGCCCGTACAAGCTCAGCATCCACTCCGGCAGCGACAAGTTCAGCGTCTATCCGATCGTGGCCGAGCACGCGGGCGACCTGGTGCACGTCAAGACGGCCGGCACGAGTTACCTCGAGGCGCTGCGGGTGATCGGCAAGGTCGCCCCCGACCTCTTCCGCGAGATCTACACCTTCGCATACGACCGCTACGAGCAGGATCGGGCGACGTATCACGTCTCGGCCGAGCTTGCCAATGTGCCTAAGCCGAGCGAACTGTCCGCCGAGGCCATGCCGGGCTTGCTGGACGAAGACGACACGCGGCAGGTCTTCCACGTGACGTTCGGTTCGGTGTTGACGACGAAGGCCGAGGGCGGCGATTGGTTGTTCCGTGACGGGTTGCTGACCGCGCTCGACGCGAACGAGGAGGAGCACTACGCGGCCTTGGTGTCGCACATCGGACGACACATGCGGCCGTTCGCGACAGGATGACGTACGGGAAAATCGACGACATGGCGGGGGCGGTCTGGGGCCCGCTACCCCGACCGGAAACGACGCAGGGAATCGCGACAACAAGACGGGAGCAAACGATGTCCAACATCAGCGATCAATTCGATATCGGCGGTCAGGTCGTGGCCATCACGGGCGGCGGCGGGGTGCTGTGCGGTGCGATGTCCAAGATGCTCGCGGCGCACGGGGCCAAGGTGGCCGTCCTCGACCTCTTCGAGGACAAGGCCAAGGGAGTCGTCGAAGAGATCAAGGCCGCCGGCGGTGAGGCCGTCGTCGTCAAGTGCGATGTGCTCGATAAGGCCAGCGTGGAGACGGCCTGCAAGGCCGTCGTCGACGCCTTCGGTACGGTCGACGTGCTCATCAACGGGGCGGGCGGCAACAAGAAGGAGGCGACGACCGGCCCGGACCTGAGCTTCTTCGACCTTCCCGCCGATGCCCTTCAGTGGGTGTTCAACCTGAATATCATCGGCACGATCTTGCCCAGCCAGGTCTTTGGGAAGTTAATGGCCGAGAAGAAGAAGGGCAACATCCTGAACATGTCGAGCATGTCGGCCTTCAAGCCGTTGACCAAGGTGCTCGGCTACTCGGCCGCCAAGGCGGGAGTGAGTAGCTTCACGATGTGGCTGGCCGTCCACATGTCGCAGAACTACTCGCCCGAGATCCGCGTCAACGCGCTCGCCCCGGGCTTCTTCCTCACCGAACAGAACCGGTTCCTCTTGACGGACGAGAAGACGGGCGAGCCGACGCCGCGCGGCCAACAGATCATCGACCACACGCCGATGGGCAAGTACGGTAAGCCGGAGGACCTCCTCGGCGCGACGTTGTGGCTCCTCAGCCCGGCGTCGTCGTTCGTGCACGGGGCGGTCATTCCGATCGATGGCGGCTTCAGCGCGTACTCGGGGGTGTAGGCGCGGTCGCATCGGCTCTTCGGAAGACAAGCGAACGTCGCACCCTACGGGTGTTGCACCCCGTCTCGTGCGGCGAGGATCCGCGAACAGGTGTGAAATGCCCAAGAAGCGTACGGTTCTCGCGCTGTGCCTGCTCGGCGTTGTGCCTTGGCATGTGCACGGCGCCGGTCTTCTCGCCGAGGTCAAGACGCTGCACGGCTCCCCGACGCTGTTCGTCGACGGCAAGCCGCGAACGCCGATG
>CAZKCX010000068.1:3800-15305 GCA_964550865.1 uncultured Planctomycetales bacterium | reverse complement strand
GTACGTGAGGTCTGTGGGTATTCCGTCGCGGCCAACGACGGCGACATCGGCCACGTGGAGGACCTGATCGTCGACGAAGAGGACTGGGTGATCCGGTACGTCGTCGTGGATACCCGAAACTGGCTGCCGGGTCGAAAGGTCCTCGTGGCGCCGACCTGGTTCGACGAGGTCCGGTGGGACGAATCGTCCGTCCACGTCGCCCTGGCACGCGAGACCATCAAGAACAGCCCGCGGTTCGATCCGAACGAACCGATCAACCGTGACTACGAAGGAAAGCTGTACGACTACTACGGCCGGCCCTACTACTGGGCCTGAGCGGAGGCAGAGACCCATGACCACGATGGCGACACACCCCATGAGACGAGGTCGTCGCATACGCAGTCGGTGGAACCGAAATGGAGTCCGGCACCGGATGACATGGAATGAATACGACGCCGAGCCGACGGGCGACGACGAAAGAGGCTGTACGGGCGAACCCGGCAGCTGCGACGGATGTTCGCGGGCTGGGGAGTGCGACGAGATGAAGCTCGTGCAGGCCTGCGTGGACGGCTACCACCAGGCCCAGCGGAGGATGTTCGACCTGTACCAGAATCGTGTCCTTTCCCTCATGATCCGCATGACGGGCGACCGGGAGGAGGCACAGGATCTCGTGCAGGACGCGTTCATGCGCGTGTTGGCCCGGATCGGCGACTTCCGAGGTGATTCCGCGTTGGGTACCTGGATTCACCGCGTGGCCGTCAACGAGGCGCTCCAGAAGCTCCGCCGGAAACGGCGCAGAAAGCGGATCTTCGACGATGCCGTGGAGGACATCAGCAAGCCGACGACGCATTCGGAGGACCCGAGCCAGAGGATGGATGTTCGGTACGCGATAGACGACCTGCCTCCTCGCATGCGACAGATGGTCGAGCTGCGGTACTACAGCGGCCTGACCTATGAGGAGATCGCCGACGAGCTCGGCGTCAGCAAGGGGACGGTCGGATCGAAACTGCACAAGGCCCGTCAGCGCCTGCGCAGTCGCTTGTCCTGACATCGAGAAGGTCCGAGGACGATCGAGCCAAGCAGAATTCGCCAACGCCCGCAGGCGGAGGTCACCCGTGACCGCATCGCCAGACGGGTGAACGGGGCGTTCGGTGGCGTGCGGGACTCGGCCAAAGCACGACCGAACGCCTCTTCTCATTACAAGAAGGTCGAAGGCAAGACCGTCGAGAGCCGGACAAGGAGATGAGACAGATGCTACGCAGCTTCACCAGCTTTCGTGGGTATGGGATCGCCGCAACCGACGGCGACATCGGCAAGGTCGACGACCTCCTGCTCGACGATCGAGATTGGGTCGTGCGCTACCTCGTGGCGGAGACCGGCAGCTGGCTCCTGGAGCGGCGGGTGATCCTCTCGCCGGAGTCCATGGAGCATGCCGATTGGCACAACCAGGTGCTGCGGGTCAACCTCAGCCGAAAGCAAGTGGAGGACAGTCCGCCCATCGATTCGGACGAACCCGTTAGCCGCCAGAAGGAGAAGAACCTGGTGGCGTACTACGGCTGGCCGGCCTACTGGACGCCCACCGCACCGGGCGCCGGCCCTGGATACGTGCCAATGCCAGGCGAACTGGCCGCCGCCGAATCGGAAGCAGGCCGCGCGAGGTCGGAGGAGGCAGAGGAAGGAGATCCGCATCTGCGGAGCGTCCGGGAGTTGACCCGGTATCACATTCAGGCCCGGGACGACGAAATCGGCCACGTCGAGGACTTCATCGTGGACGAGCGGGAATGGATCATCCGCTTTATCGTGGCGGACACCCGAAACTGGCTGCCCGGGAAGCGCGTGCTCCTCTCCCCCGATTGGATCGTCGGTGTAAGCTGGGACACCCGAAAGGTTCGCTTCGATCTGCCGCGTGACCTGATCGAACACGCACCGCCGTACGATCCCTCCGAGCCCGTCAACGTCGGGTACGCGGTGCAGATCTATGACTACTTCGGTCGCCCCCAAGGATGGGCCACGGAGAGCTTGAGCTCCTCCTGAGGTCGTCTTGGCCGCTTGCCGTTGCGGGTCAGAGCCTTCGGCCGAGCGCCTCGATCGCGTCACGCATGGTTTGCAGCTCCTCATCACGGAGGCGCACGTCACCGGCGGCGGCGTTCTCCTTGGCCTGTTGGGTGGTTCGCACCCCGCACAGGGCGTGCGTCAGGCCGGGCTGATGGATGGTCCACGCGATGGTGAGCTGCGCGAGCGAGATCCCGTGATCGGCGGCGATCGGCTTGAGCTTCTCCAGCATGGCGGCAACACGTTTTCGATTCTCCGCGCTGAACCGTTCGCTATCTCGGCGCTGATCGCCTTCCTCGAACGTTCGCTCCGGACCGACCTTGCCCGTCAGCAGGCCCTGGGCGAGGGGGGAATACGCCAAGACCGCGATGTCGTGTTCCCGGCAATAACGAAGCTGCTCGTCTTCGATGCCGCGGTCCAGCATGGAGTACTTCTCCTGGTCCGCGTCGAGTTGTCCGACCGCGCGGTAGGCGTCCATATCGGCGGGGGAAGCGTTGCTCACGCCGATCGCGCGGATCTTGCCTTCCTCCTTCAGTCGTAGCAAGAGGCCCATCGTGTCCTCGATCGGCGTGGTCTTCTCCTGCCAGTGCGTCTGGTAGAGATCGATGCGGTCGGTCTTCAGCCGTGTGAGGCTGTCTTCGATCTCGCGCCGGATGGAATCCGGGTCGAGGTAGACCTGGACCTGGATATGCCCCTCGGGGTTGGGTCCCATCGCGTCGGAGTTGAACTTGTGCTCGCCCTGCCGCGTGTTGCAGACCATGCCGCACTTGGTGGCCAGGACGGCGCGGTCGCGTCGGTCTTGGATGGCCTTGCCGACGATCGACTCCGATACCCCGAAGCCGTAGGCCGGCGCGGTATCGATGAGGTCGATTCCGGCGTCGAGGGCGGCATGGATCGCGCGAATCGAATCGTCTTCGCTCGTTCCGCCCCACATCCAACCGCCGATGGCCCAGGCGCCGAGCCCGACGGCCGACGCTTCGATCCCTGATGCTCCGAGTGGACGTTTCGTCATCGTATCGTCTCCCGACTTCGTGTCGTACGCCGGCCGTCGCTCGAGGGATGCGGTGGGCGCGCCGCCCTACGATCCAACAAGATACCCCGCAACCACCACGGCCAGAAGAAGGAACATCGCCACGTAGAAGAACGCGCCCATCGTGACGGCGACGGCCTCGGCCGTCTCAGCCTCCGGGCGGGTCACGGAGGGCGGTGGCTCCCGTCGAGGCGGGACCGACGCCGCGATGATCAGGGCGAGAATCAATCCCGTGATGAGAAGACCCAAAAAGGGAACGCCCCAGAGGACCGGCCCGACGGGCGTCAGCCAGAGCCCCACGGCCCACATGGAAAGGAAGAGGAACAAGGACAGAAACACCAGGCCCGAGCCGGGACCCGGAGCCTGCCGTCCGAACAACCCCACGACGATCCATGCCAGGACGACCGCGATCAAGAACGCAAGGAGGGGTTCCACGAGCAACATGGCTTGGCTACTCCGACTTCTCGAAACTGAGCGGTCCGCGGAAGAAGCGCAGCAGTGATATCGTGAAGCACCTCCTTGGCCGCGAGCCGGCTGCCCCCTCCGTTCCCTGGGGGCGTCGTTGCGGTCCGATCAGTGTTCGCCTTCCTCGATCTCGGTGATCGGACCTTCCGCGAACAAGTAGGTCTTCAATTCCTCATCGAACTCCGGCAGGCGACGGCGAAGCCATTCCAGCGCCATGGCCGCATGCTCGATCTCCTCGTCCCGGTTGTGAAGTACGATGGCTCGAAGCTCCTCGTTTTTGGTGGCCTCCGCGCGCTGGTGGTACCAATCAACCGCTTCCAACTCCTCGATCAAGGAGCGAAGCGCTCGATGGACATCGCGGGCGTCGTCGGAAAGCTCGGAGATCGGCTCATGGTATGCGCTGGTCATGGATGGCAGTCCTCCTCACATGAGATTGCCGCGGGTGTGAAGAAACCATGTCAACGTCTCGCACGCGCGGGACGAGGCGGGCCTGCCGCGCCGCAAGCCCGTCGGGGTCATGGTATCAGATCCGTGTGGGTCTTGCCCGGTTCCGGCTTGCCTCAACGCGATTTCGCCCACGAGCCGTTTCGGCTCATAACCCCGACCTTGTAGCCGTCCGGGTCGAACAAGAAGGTCTGGTACGCATCCTCGTACGTGCGGGGAACCGTCGCCTGAATGCTGTTGGCCTTGGCGGCCTCAAAGACACGATCGACGTCCCCGGGCTCCGGGACCTCCAGGCTGAAGTTCTGGGAGGGCACGAAGTCCGACGGCGACGATCCCTCGATGAGCATGATGGCGTCTTGATCCGAATGCTCTTCCGGACACCGGCAGACACAGCGCTTGGTGTTGTCCGGATCGGGTCGAAAGGCCCGGAGACCCAGGAAGCCCGCGTAGAAGGCCAAGCTTTCCGCCAGGTCGCGAACACGCAAGCTCACCTTCCCGATCCCTTGAATGGGGACATCAACTGGGGTCATACGTCAGTACTCCTTGAACCGTGTGTGCAACTTGCCTCTATCTTGCCCTGCGTACCTAAGCACAAGATCAGAAGCGGGTTAGGAGGTCTTAATCTCGTCGGGGCCCGTCGGCCGGCGCCAACGGCAAGCGAAGACGAAACAGCGCCCCCCCATCGGGATGGTTGACCGCGGAGACGTCGCCGCCATGCATCTGGGCGATGGCCCGCGATATGGCCAGTCCCAGACCGATTTGCCGCGAGAGACCCCGTTGCTGCTCCCCCGGATGGGCCTGGTAGTACGCGTCGAAGAGCCGCGGCATCGCGTCGGGTGCGATGCCCGTCCCTTGGTCGCGGAGGGCGATGGTGGCCTGGTCGTTCTCCGTCTCGAGCCACACGCGGACGACGCCCTCGATGGGGGAATGCTGGATCGCGTTCCGTAGGACGTTCTCGAGCATGACCGACAGGAGATCGTGGTCCCCTTCGAGGACCGGCGTGGTCCCCCGGTCGTCGGCGGCCAGCAGTGTGGGATGGATCCGGACCTCCCGGTGGCGGGCCAGGCGCTGGCAGTGCTCCACGGCGTCGAGCACCACGTCGTTGACGGGGATGCGGGAAGTCGCCAGCTCCTCTTGACCGGCGCTCGCCCGGGCCAAGGTGAGTAGACCCTCGACCGTTTCCTTCATGCGGCGGAGGTCGGATTCGGTGTTGTCGAGGTAGCGGTCGAAGTCTTCGGCCGAGTGCGATCCACGCCGCGCGAGCTGCGTCTGGCTGAGCAAATACGTGAGCGGGGTCTTGAGCTCGTGTGAGACGTTCCCGATGAAGCGGGTGTGTGCGTCGAAGGCGGCCTGGATCCGATCGAGCATTTCGTTGACCGTCACGACCATCCGCCGGACCTCTTCCGGGCCGGCCGGCACGTCCAGTCGCTGGGAAAGCTTGCGCGGATCGATCTGTTTGGCCTGCTCCAACACGCCCCGCACCGGCGCGACGGCCCGTCGCACCATGATCCAGAGCGTGACGGCGATCGCCGTCAGGGACAAGAAGAAGCCGATGGCCAGGATCCAGAGCAGGGAATGGAACGCACCTTCGGCCCGCCCCCAGTCGCCGGCCGCGACGACCCAATAGGCGGGGCCGCTTTGGTGCAGCACACGGCGAGGGAGGACACGCAACGATGCGCCCGGGCCGCCGATACGTTCTGCGATCTCCCCGCGGATCGTTCGGGGTTCGCTCGCTATGGCCCGAGAGCCGATCGCTTCGACCGGAAGGGGCAGGGCGTGCTCGCCGAGGCTCGATGATCGGGCCAGGATGCGCCCGTCCTCGGTGTGGATCTGGCAATAGACCCCCTTGACGGTGGGATCATTGAGGTGCCGTTCGGCGGCCCGGGCGCACTCGGCGCTTGGCTCAATCCGCTCGACCTCGTCCATGCCGTGTGCGATCCGGTTCACCGTGGTGTGCAGTGATTCGTCCAAGCCCCAGACGCGAAGGGTGTAGTAGCTTCCGGCGACGAGTGCGCAGAGCAAGCCGTTGACGATTGCGAATATCAATGTGTAGCGAGCGGCGAATCCCAGACGAGGAGGCCGCGACGTGGACTTATACATTTCCTTGTCAGGCAGCACGAGGTTTCAGCTACGCTGCCTGCAGGAAAGACTGAACAGTGCGTCAGAGAAACCGTGTATCCGGGTGGCCCATGGCTTTGGCCGTGGGGAACGCGAATCCCCGGTCGAATTCGTGTCCCCCACCTCTGAAGAGGTGGGCCACCCAAGTTTCGCTGACTGTCCAAAGACCCTTGCAGGCAGCTTAGACCGGCGGGCCGTCGGCGCTAAGGACGTAGCCCGTCCCGACGACCGTGTGAATCAGCTTCGTGTCGAACGGCTTGTCGATCTTGCCGCGGAGCGTGGACACATACACGTCGATGACGTTGCTTTCCGTGCCGATGTCCAGGTCCCACACCTGTTCGGCGATGGCCGTTCGGCTCAAGACCCGATTGGGGCTCCGCACCAGGTACTCCAGCAGCGCGAATTCTTTCGGCGTGAGCGGAATGCTCTCGCCTCCCCGGCGGGCGGTGCGCTTGAGGAGATCGAGCTCGAGGTCGGCATAGGTCAAGGTGGTCGCTTCGGTGGCCTGTCCGCGACGGAGCAATGCCCGCACCCGCGCGACCAGCTCGTCGTACTCGAAGGGCTTGGTCAGATAGTCATCGGCCCCGGCGTCCAATCCGCGGACCTTGTCCTGGGTTCTCGAGAGGGCCGTGAGGATGAGGATGGGCGTTTCAACGCCTCGACGTCGCAGGTGCCGGCATACGTCGATTCCATCCTGATCGGGCAACATGAGGTCCAAGATGATCGCGCCGTAGGAGCCACTGGCGGCCTTGGCCTCCCCGTCGAAGCCGTCGTGACAGATGTCGACCTGATAGCCCTGCTCCTCGAGGCTTTGTCCGATCGTTTCCGCCACCTTCGGGTTGTCTTCAATGACCAGCGTACGCATAGACCCCTAGCCTTTCCGTACCGTCGGCAAGACATCCCCTGTGAGACAACTCCCTAAGTTAGAGGTGTTTGCTCGACCACATGCTTCCCCGTCCCTTCCACCTTTTCCCTAGGTAGGTAGCATACCGGAATTTCGGATGCCTGTCGACCTAAATTAGGCGCCGGCAGGCATGGGAATGTCCGTGAGGCTGATCGCCGACGCGCGCCGACGAGTGCTCCCCGGACGCCGAGTCCCTCCGTTGCATCACCCCTCTCCCGACCCGCGTCGGGTGAAGCGGCATATGAAAACACCCTAAGCCGAAACTTACCCCCGGCTAAAGCCGTGGACCTATTCATAAAGCAAGGGACGCAGGGAGGGACGCACGAGCGAATTCGACGGAGTCGGCTGGATGCTGTACTGGGCGTTTGTGTTTCTCGTGATTGCCTTGATTGCGGCGTTGTTCGGCTTCACCGGCATCGCCGCAAGTGCCGCCTTCATAGCGCAGGTGCTCTTCTTCCTGTTTCTGGTGCTGTTCCTGGCCGTACTGGTGGCCGCCGTGGTGGCGGCCCGACGGTCCCCGCCGCCATAGCCCGCCCTGCGAGGTTTGCGGCGGAACAAGAGGAGAACAGAGCGAGGTCGGTGTGGGCGTGCAGAACCATACCAGGGCCGCCTGGAAAGGACCCGGAGGCCCGTAGAGTGAAAGGATCCCCATCATGAAGCGCAACTCACCACGTAGTCGACGAGCCGTCGGGACAGTGACCGTAGGCATCGCGGCGCTCTGCGCGATCGGGTTGGCCTATGCGGGCGAGCTCGGAGGAAAGCGGCAGACGTACATGCCGGTCGTCAAGGGCGATTTCGACACGATGCGCGAGAAGGACGAGAACGCCAAACCCGACGTCATGCAGCGACAGCTGAAGCTGCTGGCGGTTCGGTACGACCTGCGGGATGCCCCCTCGGACGTCATGATGTCCGGCGGACGCAAGCCGGTGCAGAAGGGCGTCCGGGTCAAGCTGCCGACCGGCATTACGTGGCAGCAGCTTGCGGCGATGACGCCGGCGGAGATCAAGGAGAAGGACGTCTTTCCGCGCGGCTTCCGCCCTTTGCCGCATGCCAAGCACGCCACGGGTGGCCAGGTCTTCCCGCGAAACCAAATCGATGAGATCCAGAAGCTGGAGCGACGAAGCCTCGAACGCTTCGACGTCGACTTCGACTTGCCCGACCACTTCACGCCGGAGTTTCCGCCGCCGATCTTCCTGACGACCCGACCCGACTTGGGCGACGTCTCCCAAGGCAAGATGCTGAGCATCAAGAACTACTACGAGATCTTCAAGGGTATCCTCACGCCCGTTCAGATGGAGGGCATGCGCCTGCTGCTCACCCCGTTCCCCCAGCAGCAGTTCAACCAGACCGAGGACCGAAAGACAGCGGAGCCGTCCCTGGGCGTGAGCTGCCTCGACTGCCATGTGAACGGCCACACCAACGCGGCGTTCCATCTCAACCCCGATACCCGGCCCCAGGCGGCACGGATGCGCTTGGACACGGTCAGCCTGCGGGGGATGTTCAACCAGCAGATCCACGGCTCGAAGCGTTCCCTGCGATCCATCGAGGACTTCACCGAGTTCGAGCAGCGGACGGCCTACTTCGACGGTGATCACGTGATCGCGGCCAAGAAGGGCGTGAACCTGCCCGATCGGGCCAGCCAGGTCGCGATGATGGCCCAGATGCAAAACATCCTCGACTTCCCGCCGGCGCCGAAGCTCAACGAGTTCGGACGGCTCGATCCGGCCAAGGCCACCAAGATGGAGCTCAAGGGCGAGAAGATCTTCTTCGGTAAGGCCAAGTGTGCCGTATGCCATCCGGCGCCGTTCTACCTCGACGACAAGATGCACGATCTGCATCTCGAGCGCTTCTACAAGCCCAAGACCGTGAGCGACCACTACCAGACCCCGGACGGCCCGATCAAGACGTTCACCTTGCGGGGCATCAAGGACTCCCCGCCGTATCACCACGACGGCCGCCTCCTGACGCTGGAGGACACGGTGGAGTTCTTCAATCTCGTGACCGGCCTGAAGCTCACGGACGAGGAGAAGACGGCGTTGGTCGCCTTTCTGCGATGCCTCTAGGAGAGCGGACGGACTCCGTTCCGCCCAGAGGATCGCGGAGACTCGCGGAAGCAGAAGGATACACGTGGACGCAAGGAGCCAGACAAAGGAGGTGGTTTCCCTTCCGGTGACCCACGGCGGTACCTGAACACGAATGATGAAACCGACAAGGCACGAGAAGTTCTGTCGAGAACAGTAAGGAGACAACGAACATGCGTAGGAAGACAACGCAAACCATCGTAGTCGGCATGGCCGTAGCCGCGTTGGCGTGGACCGTCGCGCCGGCCCAGGCCGTCGAGAAGACCTTCACCGACCTCCAGATCACGGATGCGGTGGAGGATGAGTTCCTATTCGACCAAGCCATTCCTCTCAACGAGATCGATGTGAAGACGGACTCGGGCATCGTTCGCCTGACGGGAACGGTCGACAATATCCTCGCCAAGGATCGCGCCACGCGCCTCGCCGAGACGGTCAAGGGCGTCAAGAGCGTCGTAAACCGCATCAAGGTCGTCCCGTCCGTCATTCGATCGGACACGGCGATCCAGAAGGACGTGGAAAACGCCCTCCTGATGGACCGCGCGACGGAGTCGTACGAAGTCGATGCGAAGGTCAAGGGCAACGTGGTGACCCTGACGGGGAGGGTCCAATCCTGGCAAGAAAAGCAGCTTGCCGAGAAGGTCGCCAAGGGCGTGCGCGGCGTGACCGAGGTCAAGAACCAGATCGGCATTGAATACGAGAGCGATCGTCCCGATATGGAGATTCAGCCGGAGATCAAGAAGATCCTCCGATGGGACGCGCTCGTCGACGACGCGCTGATCGACGTGAAGGTCAACGACGGCAACGTGAAGCTGACGGGTACGGTCGGCAGCGCGGCCGAGAAGACACACGCCACTTGGGATGCCTGGGTCACGGGCGTCAAGTCCGTGGACAACTCCGGCCTGAAGGTCGCCAAGTGGGCACGCGACGAGGATCTTCGCAAGAACAAGTACACCGTGAAGTCCGACGAGGCGATCGAGAACGCGATCGAGCTGGCCTTCCTGTACGATCCGCGCGTCTTCTCGTTCAACGTCGATGCGGATGTCGACGGCGGTGTGGCGACCTTGCGTGGAAAGGTCGACAACCTGAAGGCCAAGCGGGCCGCCACCCGCGACGCACGGAATACCGTCGGCGTTATCAGCGTGCGGAATCGTATCCGCGTGCGTCCGGCGTCGCCGACGGATGCGGAGATCGCCCAGAACGTCCGCGATGCCTTGAAGCGCGACCCGTTCGTGGATCGCTACGAGATCAGCGTCACCGTGATCGACGGGACGGCCTATCTGTACGGGACCGTAGACACGTATTTCGAGAAGGGCCAGGCCGACGACGTGGCCTCCGAGATCTATGGGGTCACCGAGGTGGACAACAACCTTAACGTCGACGCGCCCGAACCGCTCGTGTACGACCCCTACGTCACGCCGTACTATCCGTACTACTACGACTGGTACGACTATGAGCCGTACTACACCTTCATGACGGATAGCGAGATCAAGGAGGAGATCAACGACGAGATGTGGTGGAGCCCGTTCGTCGACTCCGACGAGGTCAATGTGACCGTCGACGACGGGGTTGCCACATTGACGGGAACGGTCGATAGCTGGTCCGAGTCGCAGTCCGCCGTGGAGAACGCCTACGAAGGCGGCGCGACTTGGGTGAACAACAAGCTCCAAATCGAGTAAGGCCGTGAAACCCGCGTGGTGCGGCAAAGCTCGGAGGGCGAGGCCGGGACATGGCGCCCGACCGTCGCTCTCCGAGTCAGCCGCCTCTTCCGGTTCCTGCAGCGGACAGCAGGTCCGGCATCGTCCTGTCGGGTTGCCCTCGGCGGCACATCCCCTCACCTACTACTGCATTTCAGAAGTATCGCGACGATATGCCCGAGCCGCGGCATTCATGCCGCACGGCCGCGCCGGATGAATCCGGCGGCTCGGGCAGCGATCGTGGCCGGTGCGGTCGTGTCCAGAGTCGCACGACTTGTGAAACTCGGTACTGGACATCCTTCCATCGACATCCTCTTGGCTGCTTGACCGGCATGAAGGGCGATGTCAGAATCATCGCGCTACCGGCCGACGGGTGGCTTGATTGACGGGTTGTGCGGCGGCGTATCGTCCGCGCCGACCTGTTTGTTTCCGTTAAGCCCCTGGGGTCGAATCGGCGTCGTACGTTCGGAGGAATCGGCGTATCGGGTCGGAGTCACGGAGAGAGCGCCATGTCGCAGGGCCTGCAGATCGCTACCGTCATGTCGATCGCCTTGTTGGTCGGCTGCCACAAGACGGTCACTATCCGAGCCGTCGAGCCCGGCGTGAAGGAGATCATCGGGATTACGCGTCTGGCCGTTCTGGACTTGACGTACACGCCCGAGGAGCCGGACGTCGGGCGGAACATCGCCAACGTCATCGTCGCCGAGCTGGACGAGACCGGGGCCTTCGAGGTCATGG
>CAZKCX010000068.1:0-3790 GCA_964550865.1 uncultured Planctomycetales bacterium | reverse complement strand
GGAACGCAGCGCCGTGGGCCGCGTGCTGGAGGAGCAGAAGTTCGGCAGCAGCGGTGTGGTGGGCACGGACACGGTGACGTCGATCGGCAAGCTGCTGGGCGTGGACGGCGTTGTCGTCGGGGAGGTGGTCGCCTTCGGCGCGGACAAGAAGCTCTTCGGCAAGGCGGCGTCGATCGGCGTGAACATCCGCATCGTCGACGTGGAATCGGCGAAGGTCGTCTTCTCCGACTCGATCATCGTGAACACGACCAAGTCGGAATCGGGCGAGGACAAGCAGGCCATGCTCTCGCGCGTCTCGCAAGAGGTCGCCAACAAGTTCGTCGCCAAGATCGCCCCGCACTATGTCGACCGCAAGAAGTTTCTGCTCAGCACCGGCGGCGACGCGGGCACGCCGAACAAGCGGGGGATCACCTTCGCCACGAACGGGCTCTGGGACAAGGCCCGCGAGCAATTCGAGCAGGCATCCCAGATCGACCCGCAAAGCGCGGCGGTCCAGAACAACCTTGGCGTTTGTGCGGAGCGCGATGGGAAGCTTACAGAGGCGATCGAGTTCTACGAGCAGGCCATCACCCTTGATCCCGACGACGAGCAGATCCAGAAGAACCTGGCGAGCCTGCGCGGGACGTTCCGCGGGCCCGAGCTGACCGCGAAGGAGGTCCTGGAGCGACACACCAACAACGACAAGCCCACGCCGCCCTGATCGCCATCGGCGCATACGATCCACGAATCTGACCGGCAGACGGAGAAGGCAAGAGAAGGCGCAATGCCGAAGGATCCCGACGACCTTGGTGGGTGCGCCTGAAGCACCGGCGAATCAATCCTCCGAATCCAGCAGACGCAGCAATCGCGTCAGAGGTCGCCACGTCATCGCGTCGACGGTGACATCGAAGCGGTCGGTGTAATCATCGAATGGCCGGAACCCGATCGACAGCCCGCCGCATTTGCGGGCGAAGTCTGCCATGGTCGCTTCGTCCGGACCGTGGCCGATGACCAGCGGCACCGTCGCCCGGCAGGCATCCATCCAGCTTCGGAGTGTCGCGAGCTTGGCCTCGGCCGACAGCTCACTCTGCTCCTTCGCGCAGCCGATGAGCACCGGCCCGTCCGGCGTGCCCTCGATTTCGATGGGCGTGCCGCTGGCAAGGTCGAAGATCGGTCGGCCCCGCCATCCGTGTGTTTCGCGGTAGGCGTCGATAATCGGCTGGATCGAGAAGCTGAGGAGTCCCGTGGGCATCCGCGCCGAGACGATGGCCATCGCGTCCCGCCACCCCGGGTAGGACAGGCTCGGCAGGAGCCTCGCCAACGATTCGATGACGTCCAGCGGCACACCCGACATGACCGTCGAGAAGTTCCGCATGAGCTCCTCATTGCTGGGTCGTCGACCACGCATCGCGCGGACCCGCGCGCCGATGATGTACAGGCCGCCCGCCATCAGCGGGCCCAATCGTGGCCACAGCCGCGGCGTGATCAACGTCTTCCCGACAATGAGCGAGCCGAGCGCCACCTGCGTGAACGTCGGGAAGACGCACTGGTCGAGATCGACGCAGCAGATATCGCAGGCGGCAAAACGTCGTCGTGCCTCCTTCAAGGGCAGTCTAAGGTCGGCGGCGGGTGCTTTGGATGGCATGCGTCTCACGGCTTCCTGGGTCCATGGGGTTGCTGCTACGTTTACGGGTTGATCGGGAGATCGAAGAGGAACACCCCCTTTGGATCGTTGTGCGTGTCGACGTCCTCCGGCTTCGTGTCCATCGTGTGGCCGCGGAAGTCACGATCCCAGATCGTACCGTCCGGTCCGGTCACGAGCCATTCGATCGGGTGCACGAACACGATCGGAACCCCCGATTGCCGCGACCGGGCGCGCACGTGGTGATCGTTCTTGGCGGGCCCCCACATCCCGCCCGACGGGATCAGGATGAATTCGGCGCCGCTTTGGATCAGGCCGGCCGTGACCTCGGGGTAGCGACGGTCCGCACAGATCATCACCCCCAGCTTCCCGTACGGCGTGTCGAACGTCGGGCATGCGTCCCCGGCAGTGTTTCGAACCTTCTCGTGGCCGAGGTGCTGCTTGTGATAGACGCCGACGATCGCGCCGTTCGGATCGATCACGACGGCCGCGTTGTAGGTCCGGTCCTCGATCCGTCGGAGCAGCCCGGCGACGATGTGGATCTTCAGCTCCTTGGCCAGTGCTTGCAGCTCCTGGACGTATTTGCCGCCTGGGATCTCCTCGGCGAGGGCGCGGAACTCCTCGATCGGCATCTTCTTATCGCGGATCGAATAGCCGTCCAAGCACGACTCGGTGGTGCAGACGATCTTCGCCCCGCGGGCCGCCGCCCGGCGGATCATCGGCTCGACCCGGCGCCAACTCAGGGCCTTATCCTTCGGCGTCCATTTCAGAACCACCCCGCCCACGCGGACGGTGCTCGCCTTTGCCGGCGACTCCCATCTATCGAGGGCGACCAATCGCACGTCGGTTCGGATCTTGGGCGTGCACCCTTCGCCCGCATGGCCGTGCGTGGTGATCAGCCACGGGACGTCGACACGGTTGTGCCCGGTGCGGCGCTCGAGGCTCGGCAGCCAGTTGGGCGTCTTGGGATCGGGCGGCGACATCATCTGGCCGGTGAACGTCTTGCCGCCGTCCGCGGAGACCAGCAGGGCGATCTCGTTGGACGGATCACCCCACGTGAATTCCTTGGCGATGGTCAGGGCGACGTACAGCCGTCCGTCGCCACCGAACTCGACGACGCCCCCGGTCGCCCGGTAGGCCGGGTCGACCGTCTTGGCTACCCAAGGCGAAAGGGGCGTGCTGCGCCATGCCTCGCCATCATGGTGCCAGAGCTTGGCCTCCGGTTGGGTCTTGTCCAGATACGCGACGACAAGGTACGGCCGGCCCTTAGGATCGAGCGTGACGTTGCCGGCCCGCATGTCGAGCTTCGCCCCGGCCTCGATCGCCTCGGAGGACTTCGGCGTCACGGGAAGCGAGAGCGGCCGTCCGTCCGCACGTGTCCACGTCTTGCCGCCGTCGGCGCTCTTCATGTAGGCGACCGCCTTTCCGCCCGGCGGATGCAGATCATAGAAGTGGAACGCCAGATGGAGCGTACCGTCCCGGGCGACCGCGAGCGAATTGCCGTATTGCGTATAGCCGTTGGGCACGTCCGCGTGCGCGAGCGTCACCGGTCCGGTCCATCTTCCCTCGGGAGGCTTTCGATAGTAATGCAGCTTGCACGGCACGTCGCCGCCGCGGCAGGTCAGATGCAGCGTTCCATTGGGTGCGCAGACGAGACTCGGATAGGTGCAGTTCTCCCCGAACTCGACCACAGGCGACCAGTCGTTCGCGTCGCGCGGCCTGGTGGTGTGGCGATACTGGAACGGTCCGTGGTGCGGGCCGAAGACGATGTGCAGATGACCCTTCGCATCCGCCGTCAATGCCGGACCGGCATGGTTGTCGACGCCCTGGCCGATGCGGCTTGCCTTCCCCGGCCTGCCGGTGGCGTGGTCGAACGTCTGCATCCGGATGACGGCGTTGGTGTCGAGCCAGGTCACGAACGTCTTGCGGCCGACGGTGACGATCTTGTTGGACATCACGTAGCCGGTGGCACGGGTCGAGCCCTCCTCGCTGAGGACGTGGTCGCGCAGGATCGCGACGTTGCTCCTTCCGGTGGACGCGGAAGCGCTCGTGGACGAGAGGCTCACCGCCAGCAAGCCCGTTAGCAGCAGCGTGTGCGGATTCATCGCTGTGTTCCTTGGTCGCGGTCCAATGCCCGTGCATACAATTGCCCGGTCGGCTCACCGGGCC
>CAZKCX010000067.1:0-15402 GCA_964550865.1 uncultured Planctomycetales bacterium | reverse complement strand
CTCCGGCGCTCTCGCCGCGGAGCCGGAGCGCGAGTACTTCGTCGCCCCAGACGGCGACGACGGCAACCCCGGCACCAAGGCCGAACCCTTCGCCACGCTCGAGGCCGCGCGTGATGCAGTCCGCGGGAGACAGAGGTCCCCCACGCAAGCCGGTCCGATTACGATATGGGTTCGCGGCGGTGCGTACCGACGCACGAAGGCCTTCACGTTGACGCGGGAGGATTCGGGCACGAAGGATGCTCCCATTGTCTATCGTGCCTTCCCCAACGAATGGGCCCGGCTCGTGGGAGGTGTTGCACTCAAGTCCGAGTGGTTCGGGGCGTTGAAGGACCAAACTGTGCGGGATCGGCTCAAGCCCGCCGTGCGGGCCAAGATCCTCCAGGCGAACCTACGGACACACGGCGTTCAGGACCTGGGCAAGCTGGACGGCTATCGAAGCAGCCTACAGCTTTTCTGCGGGGCGCGACGTCTGCCGCTGGCTCGCTGGCCCGACGAGGGCGAGTGGGCCCATGCCTCTCGAGGGAAGGTCACAGGCCTCGACGAAGAGGGCAGGCCCGTGGTGGAGGAGGCGGGGGACAAGTGTCACACGATGGGTTTTGCCTTCGACGGCCGCCCGCCCGCGAAGTGGCATCGCTATGACGACGTATGGCTTCGCGGCTACTGGTGGGAGTTGTACACCTATCAGACGTGGAAGCCCAAGCGCATCGACGTGTCGCGGCGCGAGATCGTCTTCGAGCACAATGTGCCGAAACACATCAACAGGCCCAGGCCGTTCTTCGCGGCCAACGTGCTGGAAGAGCTCGATCAGCCCGGGGAGTGGTATCTCGATCGGTCTCGCGGCACGCTGTATCTGTTTCCCCCCGAGGGCTTCGGCAAGAACCCCCTGTTCGCCTCGATGCTGCAAGACACGATGATCGCACTGTCGGAGGTGTCGCATGTTTCGATTCGCGGTCTGACGCTGGAGGTCATGCGAGGGGCGGGGGTGCGGATCGCAGGCGGACAGGGCTGCCTGATCGCCGACTGCGTCGTTCGCCACGCCCATCAGGGGATTCAGGTCTCCGGCGGACAAGATCACGGCGTGGTGGGCTGCGACCTCTATGATCTGGATCACGAGGCGCTACGGCTGACCGGCGGCGACCGGAAGACGCTCACGTCGGCGGGCCATTACGCCATCGACAACCACGTGCATCACTACGGCATGCGGTTGAAGCCGTGGCAGGGCGTGAAGCTGGAGGGCGTCGGTCTACGGGCGGCGCACAATCACGTTCATCACGGCCCGGCCTATGCGATCCACTACGACGGGAACGACCACGTCATCGAGCTCAATGAGATGGACCACGTCTGTCTCGAGATGAGCGACGTCGGCGTGACGGGCACGGGCACGGACTGGACCTTTCGCGGGAACGTCGTTCGCTTCAACTACATCCACGACATCCCGAAGCGTCCCTACCCGGGCGTGTGCGGGGTCTATCTGGACAACGCCGTTGCGTCCACGCGGATCTTCGGCAACGTCTTCTGCAATCTGACCAAGCCGGTGATGATGGGCGGCGGTCGGGATCACGTCGTCGAGAACAACGTCTTCATCGACTGCGAGGTGCCGGTCTACCTCGACAACCGTGGCCTTCGCTGGGGACACTTCCAGCCCCGCGGGCCGATGTACAAGAAGCTGCGTGAGTTGAACTGCGACCAACCGCCGTGGAGCGAACGTTACCCGGAGCTCGCAGGGATCCTCGATGAGATCCCACAGGCCCCGCTGGGCATTGTGGTCGCACGCAACGTTTCTTATCGCAGCGGGTGGCGCGATCCCGAGGCGCTGCTCCGCGCGCTCTATCACAGCAACCTCGACCGCAAGTACATCCGTTACGTGGACAACTGGGATGCCGGCCAGACCGATCCCGGATTCGCCGACGCTGCCCGGAGGGACTTCCGTTTTCGTCGGAACGCACCCGTCTATCGTCATGTGCCGGGCTTTCGTCCCATTCCTTTCGAGAAGATGGGCTTACGTGCGGTAGGTGCCCGCCCCTCTGGGACCGGGGGAGAGACCGAGCCCGTCCACTAAGACCCCGCGGTCCGTCTTGATCTGAGGTGCATCGTCCCCGCGGGGTCCCGGGCTGGGCGGGGGCAATTCTGCCGCCTGGCCGAACCGGTACCGGCGGCCCGCGTAGTATGGTTTCCTGCGGAGGGATGGGAGTGCTGAACCGGTCCGGCCGGCGTCATATCCCGCCCTGAGGCTCGACATTGGGGAACCGCAAGAGCCGGGCGTGCCCAATCGCGGCTTTTGTGAGCTACAGTCTTAGCAATAACGCGTTGCATCCTGAAGCATTGGACTTTCAGGGATTTGGCAGAAGAAAAGCCCGTCGCACAGCCGATTTGTTATCGGAAGCTGTCTTGTGTGCCGGCCCATGCTTCGCGTTCACAAGGTCAGCAAGAGCGAGGGTTTGAGGTCAAGGACGAGGAGCGCTCCGTTGCGCATCAGATCAGGGGTTCTTCCTCCCACGGCGCCTCGTGAGGGTTGCCGAAGGCGGGGGGGAAGACCGGATCCTCCGACCGAGTGCTCCGCCGAGAATCCCCGATTCTGTTTCGGTGATTCGTCCGTGGGTGGTAACGGTCAGCGGGGTATGTCATGGATGACGGGCAGACCATAGAAGGCGAAGGGCTTCGACGCACGCCGACTCGAGGCCGAACGCCCGGCCGAAGTGGACGCTTCTGGCGACAGACGACGCTTCGAATCGGAGTCTTGTGTGCGGTGCTTTCCCTTTTGGGGTCGACCGGATGTATGCGGTCCTTGTGGAATGACTTCCTCGACCCCTCGGAGGTCGGGCGGTTTCATGGAAAGCCGGTGACGCGAGAGATCCGCGCTACCCTCGGATTGCTGGACGAGGAGCCGGAGAAGATCAACGCGGAGGATCCGCTGCCCGAGGATACGGTGGCGATCGTTGAGGAGTACGAGATCGGGCCGGGTGACACGGTGGAGATCACCATCCATGAGCTCCTCCGAGCCGGCAGCATCACGACGGAAACCCGACGTGTGAGCGAGTTGGGGAACGTCAGCCTTCCCATTGTGGGAACCGTGAACCTGAACGGACTGACGGAACGTCAGGCGGAAGACTTGATCAAGTCGAAACTGAAACCGGATATCATGCCCGATCCCATCGCGACGGTCGTGGTTCGGCAGCGGACGCAGCGGATGTTCACGATGGTCGGGTACATCTCTCGCCCCGGCCCGGTCGAGATTCCCAGGCCGGACTTCCGGATGCTGGAGGCCTTGTCGTACATCGGATCCATACCCGAAGAGGTCGAGAAGGTCTATGTGATCCGCAAGACGGAGACGCAGCCGAAGGGCGTGCCGTCCACCGAAACGGCGCCGTCCGGCGAGGGCGAGAGTCCCCGGGGTGATTCGCCGCCTCCCGCGCCTGCCGAGGCGGCGGGATCGAGCGCTTCCGGTCACCTGCGGGAAGACATTGATCTCCTCCTGAGCGATGGGATCTTGGCCAGCGCGACGACCGGACGGCCGGGGCGTTCCACCCAGGCAGCGACGACCACATCCGCTTCGCAGACCGGCAAGCTCACCACGCAAGAGCAGCGCGAACTGCTGGAGGCGGTGCAGCCAAGCGGAACGTCTTCTGCTGCGGCCTCCGGGGCGTCCTCGACCCAGGCCGGGACGGATCGGGCGTCGACGGCTCCGTCCGCCCAGGGGGAGAAGAGTTTGAGCAAATGGCTCTGGCTCAACGGGGACTGGGTGGAGGTCCGTGGGGATCGTGAACCGGCCCAGCCGAAGGAGGCGCCGGCGGCTCCGGCCACGACTCCTTCGATCCCCACCGAGGAGAAGCCGACGACGTCTTGGGAGGCCCTTGCCGAGGGATCTGAGGAGACGAGGATCATCCAGATCCCGCTGGAGGCGCTGCAAGCGGGGGAATCCAGATACAACATCGTGATCCGACCGTGGGACGTCATCACGATCCCGACGCCCGAGGCGGGTCGCAGATACTACGTCAACGGACATGTGCGCGGCCCGGGCGCCTTCACCATTCCGGTTGAGGGGATCACGCTCAAGGCCGCCATCGCCGCCGCGGGTGGCTTGGACCAGTTTGCCTGGCCCAGTCGGTGTGAGATCATCCGCAGGATCGGGCCGGATCAGGAAGAAGTGCACCAGGTGGATCTCGACCGCATCTTCGCCATGAAGGACGACGGCATCAAGATCAAGCCGGGTGACATCATCAACGTCGGAACGCATCCGCTGGTGCCGTTCATGGTGACGATCGCCAATGGGTTCCGCGTTGCGTATGGGTTCGGGTTCGTTTACGACCGGAACTTCGGGACGATCGACTCGTACGGTGGACAGCAGAACCCGGACGAGCGAAGGAGAGCGGAACAGAGGACTCGATTTCCCCAGATCTTGTCCGCCTTCCCCGGGCTATAGGACCTGGGGAGAGAAGGACCCTCCAGGCCTGCTCGCCTGGGCTATCGCGTGAGCAAGGAATGAATTCGCCGAACAGGAGTGCTGCCGCTACCGCCCAAGCATCCGTACGGAGACGGCCCCGTCGGCGCGTCGTCCTTTGGTCTGAGCTGATTGGTCCGGTGGGCCGGTGGAAGATCGGGATCCTCGCCTTCCTGCTGCTGGTGATTTACTGGGAAGAGCTGCACCGGATGTTCCACATCTGGACCCACAACGGGGATTGGTCTCACGGTTTGCTCGTTCCGGTGTACAGCCTGTACTTCCTCCACACCCGCAGGCGTCATCTCTTGGGCGTTCCACCGAGGGGCTCCTACCTGGGAATCCCGATCCTCCTCGTGGCGGCTCTGCTGTTCTTGATCAGCGTGGTTCCCCCCACGATCGGCTACGCCCGATCGGTATCGGTTGTGGCGAGCATCTACGGCGTGGTGCTTCTCGTGGGCGGACCGAAGGTCCTGAAGGTCGCGTGGTTCCCGATTCTGTTCCTGGGATTCGCCTTGCCCTTGCCGAGTCAGCTCATGTTTCAGCTGACGTTGCCGATGAGACAGATTGCAAGCGAAACGGCAGCGTTGGTCCTCCGCGTGTTCTCGGACGCTCAAGCGCACGCGGAGGGGGTGGTGATCGTGGTGACCCACGGCGCCGAGTTCTTCAAGCTCAATGTCGAACGGGCGTGCGCCGGCATGCGGTTGATGATGGCGTTTTTGGCCTTGGGAACGGCGATCACGTTTCTGAGCGAGCGCCCCCTGTGGCACCGGGTCATCATGTTGGGCTCGTGCCTTCCGATCGCCTTATTCTGCAATATGATTCGTGTCACCGCCACGAGCGTGATCCACGTCTTCATCGGCCGGGAGTATGCCAGCGGGTCCGCGCACACGATTCTCGGACTTTTGATGTTGCTTGTGGCCTTCGGGCTCTTCTTTGCGATTTCGTTTGTACTCAACAATCTGTTCATCGAGGTGCCCGAGGAGGATGCGGGCGACTCGGACGAGTCGGGCGACACGGCGACCGCGCCGCAGGGAGGTGGCGCGTGAGCACGGAGACCACCCAGGCGGGCGCGAGGACCGAGACGGAGATGGATTCGCCCGCGTCGACGCCCCTAACGCACGGGCGAGCCGTGGCCGTGGCGTTCCGGGACTCCCGGTTCACGGTCTGTGTCTGCCTCTTGGTGGTGGGGCTCGTCGGGGTGCGAGGGTTGGTCCTGAGCGGTTTTTCGTTTTCGAAAGAGCGTGTTGACCTCAAAAAGCCGCTGACGGAGATGAACAAAGCACGGCTGGTGCCGTATCGACTTCTTGGGAGCGACCGGATTCCTCCCGAGGAGGTCGAGGCGCTCGGGACGGAGGAGTACATACGTTACCGATTGGAGGACACGCGGATACGAGAGGATCGAAACCCGCTCAAGTATCCGTCGCTGTTTATCACCTACTACTCGGGGCAGCCGGACCAGGTGCCGCATGTTCCCGAGGAGTGCTTCTTGGGGGGTGGGTTTCAGCAGCTCAGCGCGGAGGATCTCGAGTTGACCATACCGAGCCTTGACGGGGCCAAGCAGGTTCCCGCCAGGCTGCTGCGGTTCCGGAAGGAGTCGATGATCGGCGGGTCGTGGGTTCCCACGGTGGTCTATCTGTTTCACGTCAACGGGGAATACGTCGGTTCGCGAACGGGGGTGCGGCTTGCCCTGAGCAACCCGTTCGAGCGGTACGGATACTTCAGCAAGGTCGAGGTTTCTTTCGGGCAACGCAGCTCGGACGAAGACATTCAGGGGGTTCGCGAGGCGGCGGAGAAGGTCCTGCAGAAGGTCTTGCCGATTCTCGAGCAGGATCACTGGCCCTCGTGGCCTCCCCCGGAGGCGACGCAAGACGAGTAGGGGCACGTTCGGTTCTATAGACACGTGAGGGGTACATCGGAAGACGGTGGAGCAAATGGCGCAGCGACGATTGAACAAGAACTTGGTTGTTGGATTGGTAGTGGGCCTGATGATCGTCTCCACGGCGGGAGTGATCGGATTGCTGCTGGCCTATCGGGGTCCGGAGAAGGCGGCGGCACCCTACGTTCGGATGGCGATCGATGCTGCCAAGGTCGGCAACTACGAGAACGTCGTGCGCGCGTATGCGCAGGCCTTCGCGCGAACCAAAGAACCGGTGTGGCTGGTGGCGCAGGGACAGGCGGCACGGGAGATGGGCGACGCGGGAACAGCCTTGCGGGCGTGGGATCGTGCCATTACGGAAGACCCCGGGCTGCTCGCCGCGCACGAGTCGCGCGTGAGGCTCAGGCTGGAGCTCGTCGGCGTACCCATGTCGGGACAACAGGGGGCGACCCGAAGACACGTGAATCTTCGCAACGCGGCCGAGGCGCTCCTTCAGCAGAAGGCCGACCATCCCTTGGGGATCTTTGCGCTTGGCATTGCCCTGACGGGATTGGAGCACGAAGACCCCAACAACATGGATCTGGGCATCGAGAAGATCGAGAAGGCCCATGAGCTTTCTCCCGCCGACGAGGACATCGCCGAGAGTCTGGCGCGGGTGTATGAGATCACCGCTTTGAATCTAAGACGGGAGAAGAAGCTCGAGGAGGCGGAGGAATATCGCAAGAAGGCCGAGGACGTCTACCGCGAGATGACCAAGGCCGATCCCGAATCGGCTGAGGCCTACCTCTCGCATGCGGTCTTTCTGATGAGGCGTTTCCAGATGGATATGCGGTTGGCCCTCTTCGAAGGCAAGACCCTCTCCGAGAAGCGGAAGCAGGCGTCCCTCGATGAGATCGATCGCCTTCTCACGGAAGCCGAGAAGCGGGCGCCGGATATGCCAGAGTTGGGGATGGAGCGTGCTCAATACTGGCGGCTGGTCGGCGATCCCGAGAAGGTCGTCGAGACGCTCGAATCCATAACCAACAAGGTTCCGGAGTACCTCCCTGCGTATCGGGAGTTGGCTAGTCAGCTCCTCTCGCTGAAGAGGTGGGAGGACGGGATCAAGGTCTTGCAGAAGGGCCTGGATCAAGACGTGGACCTTCTTGGTTACAAGGGCGTGGCGAACAAGCAAAGGCGCTTCCGCCTGTTCTGTCTCGCCAGCGAGGCGTGTCTGGCACAGGCAAGCTCCGCCGGCAAGCGTGAGGAGAGGGAGAAGCACCTCCAAAGGGCGGAGGAGTTCTACAACCAGGCCGTCGCGGAACGCGGGGGCACTAACTGGTTGACACAGCAGCTGGCAGGACAGCTTCGGGAGGCCCAGGGGGAGTACCGTGAGGCACAGCGTGCCTACGAGGCCGCGGACGCCGCGCTGGACTGGAGGCCTAGGGAGGCGCGATACAAGATCCAGAATCTGTTGCGCCTTTCCCAGCTCTACATTCAGCACCTTCGCGCCCCGGGAGAAGCCGTTCGGCTTCTCAACACCGTGTTGGAACGGAATCGGACAAACCCAAGGGCGCGAATTCTGCGGGCAGAGGCCTACCTGTTGATGGACAAGGCGGCCGAGGCGGTGGATGACGCGAAGGTCGTGCTTTCCTCTTCGAAGGAGCAAGACGAGGAGAGTGCGCTCGTGCGGCAGGCCAAACTGGTGGCCATGCGTGGGTACTCCAGATTAGGCAAGGTCGACCAAGTCGCGAGCCTCCAGAAGGATTTGGGCGTTGACGACAGCCTGGCCAGCAAGCTTCGCCAGGCCGCCGTCCTGCAGATGCAGAAGAAGGAGGACGAGGCGGCGAAGATCTACAAGGAGATCCTTAAGGACGAACCAGCGAATCCGCCGGTCCTGAAAGGGGCCGTGCGCTTCTTCCTGGCCATGGACAAGAAGGACGAGGCCAAGAAGCTGATCGATGCCGCCCGAAAGGCCAAGCCGGATGACGCTTCCATTAAGGCGCTGGACTTGTTGCTCGAAGAGGATCTTGACGAGGAAGAGCGCTCCAAGCGCATTCTTGGGATTCTCAAGGAGACCGAGAGCCCGCTGGCACGGGAGATCGGCCTCTATCAGTTCTATTTCAGGAAGGGCGAGGCAGAGAAGGCCCTCGAACACCTTGCGGCGGCGCGTGAAGAGAAGCCGGAGAACACGGAACTCCTCGAGCACGAGTTCTCGCTTTGCCTGCAGCTCAAAGACTGGGATCGGGCCAAGAAGGTCTGGGATCAGGCGGTCAACCTGGATGCGGACGGCGCCGGCGGACGCTTCTACAAGGGGCGTATTTCGCTTCGACAAGCCGAGCTAGAGTCGCAGCAAGCCCGGCAGGCCGGGGAGGAGGATCTGGCCAAGGCGCGGGAACACCGCGAGAAGGCGCGTGAGTTCTACAAGGACGCGGCCGAGCAGTTCCGTGAGGGGATTCGACTCTACAGCAAGTCCGCGATGGCGTATACCTGGCTGGGCGCTGCGGAGGAAGGGCTGGGGAATATCGTCGACGCGCGCGATGCCTACCTAGCGGCTGTGGACATCGATCCGACAAACGGGGCTGCGCATCGCTTGCTGGCAAAGCTTGGTCGGCAGTATGGCAACGTCGCGGATGTCGAGGGGCATCTGGAGGAGGCGATCCGGCTGGCCCCCAAGGACGCGGAAGGCCTTCCGGTGGATCAGTGGCTGCGGTTCCAGGTGGAGAGCCAGCAGGAGCAGGAAGACCCGCGTGCGGCGATCAAGCAGCGGGAGGCGACGCGCAAGAAGAAGCCCGACGACATCTACAACCTCATGCGACTGGCGCTGCTGTATGAGCGCATCAAGTCTTTCGACAAGGCAGATGAGTGCGTCAGTCAAGCGCTCAAGGCAGAGCCCGAGAACATGACCCTGGCGTGGGACGCCTCTCGCTACTATCGGCGACGTAAGCAGTTCGACAAGGCCGAGGAGATCCTGCGCGATCAGGTCAAGGCCGCCGGAGAGGAAGAGAAGTGGCGCGCCCAGGCCATGGTCGCCCGCCACTTTGTCGCGGTTCGCGGAATCCTGATGCGCGAGCAGCCGATCCCGGTCCCGGAGGTCGTCAAGGCCATTGAGAATGCGGATCGCGCCTATGCCGTGGCGATTCGATTACCGAAGGCCCCGGCAACGGTGTATGCCGAGGCGGCGACCTTCTGCCAGGCGACCAATCGTAGACGTGCCGCGCTGGACTGGCTGCGGAAGGGTTTGGCCCTCGTCAAGGAGAAGAGCTACGAATCGCAGCTCCGACGTCGGATCATCCGCCTGCTGCTTTCGACGCGGCCCCTACCCGTCGATGCCCAGAAGGAGGTGACGGACTACGTCCGGAACTTCCCGGAGGATCCCGTGGGCTTGCTCTTCCGAGCGGAGCTCCTCGCGGCCCAAGGCAAGCTGGATGCCGCCATCGAAGAGCACACCGCCTACTTGGACCAGATCACCCGTCAGAGCCGTGGCCCTTCTCGTTCACCGAGGATGGCCGAAGGCCACTACCTCCGCGGGCAGCTCTATCTCCGCCAGGCGAGATCCTCTCCCGCTGTCCGGGATGAGCTCTTGCGTCTTGCGGTGCGAGATCTCGCGCACGCCAAGGCGATCGCTCCGGACGGATTCCGGAATCAGATGCATCGCGTTCTGTTGGCCCGTGCGTACGAGATGATGGGCGAGCCGCAGCAGGCCGTGACGGAATTACGGTCCGTGCTCGAGAAAGATCCCAAAGCCCGATCTGCGGCGAGGGAATTGGTTCGCCTGTACGCTCGGCAGAAGCGGTGGGCCGATCAGGAAGCTCTGATCCGTCAGCAGATGAACGTCTTTCCGGACGAGTGGGGCTGGCCGTACCTACTGGGGACACAATTCATCGAGCGCGACCGGGCCGCAGATGCCGTTGAGCACCTTCGTCAGGCGTGTGAGCTCCTCAAGTGGAATACCAAGGAGGAGGCGGGCGCGAATCAGGCAGCGGAGGCCTTGCTGAATGCATTGACCTTGAGTGGACGATACGGCCAAGTGGTTTCCGTGGTCGAGAAGAACCTCTCGCCCGAAGGACGCAGCAGTGCCATCACCGCCTACTACGCGGGGGCCCTGGCGAAAACCGGCAAGGTGCCCCAGAGCCTGGAACAGTTCGAGAAGGCCGTAACGGCCTCGCCGTCCTGGAAGGACTATTCCAGTGTGTCCAGAGAGATGGGACGTGCCCTGGGGATCAAGGAGGCCGTTAAGCTCTTGGGTGAACGTGTCAAGGAGCAGGGAGACAAGGGCACGGTCTCGACGCTGTTGCTAAGCTCCATGCTGGCGCTTGACGGGCAGAACGAGCAAGCCCTCTGGTCCATCAGCCAAGCGGTGACGATGGCGAAGGAGCCCGCCCTGAAGGGCTTGGCCCTGACCACCCAGGGAATCCTCCTGTACGACCTTGGTAAGCACGAGGAAGCGGTGAAGGCCTATCAGGAAGCCCTGCGGGTCAAAGGGGACGATCTCACCGTGCTGAATAACCTGGCCTATACTCTTGCAGAGGATCTCAATCGGCCCAAGGAGGCCCTGCCCTATGCGGAACGGGCCCACCAACTGTCCCCGGCGGATGCGTTCGTCTTGGATACCCTGGGATGGTGTCTCTTCCTGATGAACCGGACGGAGGACGCGTTGGGCGTGCTGCAGGAGAGCATCGACCGGGATCCGGAACTGCTGGACCCCCGGCTTCATCTGGCTCGTCTGAACGCCAAGGTGGGACGGAAGGAGCAGGCGAAATCGCAGTTGCAGGACATGTTGGAGACGGCGGAGAAGCAGGGCAACAAGGCCCACGTGAGTCGAATTCAGGCCGTGATGACGGAGCTCGGGATCCAGGCCTGAGCTCGTCCTTGTCATGGCTGGGGCGTACCGTCGTAGTGAATCGCCTGTGGAGTACGGAGTCAGGATCATGACGACCCTAACGACCACCGTGAAGCGACCGCTCGGGCTTTCCCGAGATTCCGCGGTTTCCGCGCGAGGCCCGGCGTCGTCCGCCGGCGGATCGGCGCTGACGGCCACCGACATTCTGCGTGTCCTTCAGCAGCGGATGTTCCTCGTGATCCTGGTGACCATCCTGGGCTCGGCGATCTCCGTCGGTGTCACCATCCTGACGAAGCGGTACTTCCCCTTGTGGACGGCCGCGGCGCTGATTCGGGTGGAGTCTCCCAGGCCGGAGAACCCCTTCGATCCGTGGGGGCGAGCGGTGGATCGCGATACCATCGAACGCAACCTAGCGGACCAGTCGAATCTGATCCGCGACCCCTCGCTGCTGCGTGAAGCGCTGAGCTCCCCCGAGATCCGCAACGAGACCACGTGGTTTCAGCAGTTCAACGACGATGTGGACGCCGCGTTGCAGGATCTCGACGAGAAGCTCGTCAGTTCCCCCGTCCGAGGGACAAGCCTCCTCCGCGTTGCGATGGGTACTCGCAATCCGAAGGATGCGCCCATCATCGTCAACAAGCTCGTGGAGCTGTACATGGGCAAGGTGATGCAGTGGTCGCGCACACAGTTCTCGGAAGAGGCCAAGACCTTCCAGGCGGAGGTGGTGACGAGGGAGAATGAGCTGGAGGCAGTCGACGACGATATCGAGCGGCTGGAGCGAGAAGGGCGAATCCCCGGCATGCTCCATGGGGCCCCGACAATCACCGTTCGGCTCCGAGAGCTTCAGGCGGAATTGGTCCAGCGGGAGTCGGAACTCGAATTGCTTCGGGCGCGATATGATTCGTATCGCAATCTGAGCCCGGAGGATGTCCAGGCATCGCCGGAACTGGCCCAACGCGTCGAGAACGACCCGAAGGTGGCGAACCTTAGCCGGCATATCCAGGACCTGAGCGAACGAAAGAACGTGTTGGCGTTGCGCTTCGGGCCGGACCATCTCGAGATGCGCCAACTGGATACCCAATTGGCCGCGGCCGAGAAGGAGTTGGCCGCCATTCGTCTTACGCTCCTCAACGATCAGCGAGAGGCCTTGATGGAGTCCTACCGGATCGCCTACTACAGCGCGCTCCAGGCCGTCGCGGATCTCAAAGAATCGGTGGCCGAGGCCACCCAGGAGCAACTGGATCTCGACGAACGACTCCAGAAGCACCGTCAACTCCAGTTGAAGCGTGACAAGCTGGAGGCCGAACGGGATCGGTATGCCGACGCCCATGCGAACTACCTGATGGTGGCGCGCGCGAAGGATCCCGTTCGTATCGATATCGTTCGAGAGGCCAGTACGCCCCTCGAGCCGAGCCGACCTCGCCCGCTGATGTGGATCGCCCTGGGCATCGCCATAAGCCTGACGGCCGCCGTCGCCCTGGCACTGGCTCTGAGTCTGCTCGATACGTCCATGAAGACGCCGCGCGACATCATTCGACACGCCAACCTGCCGTTGCTGGGTACCGTCCCCGTTCTCGACGACGAAGAGGCGACCGTCGAGGATATCGAGACGGCCGTCCGGGTCGCGCCACACTCGCTTGTCGCCGAGTGCTTCCGGCAGATCCGCGCCAATCTGCTCTTCAGCGCTCCGCTGGAGCAGCAACGGTCGATCCTGATCACGAGCGCCTCGCCGGACGAGGGCAAGACGTGCGTCGCCATCAACCTGGCCGTGACGCTGGCCAAAGGCGGACGCAAGATCCTGCTCATGGATGCGAACTTCCGACGGCCGGCTCTGCATAAGGCCTTCGGCGCACGAAACCATCGTGGCCTCAGCCATCTGCTGATTGGGCAGGGGGCCCTCGGCGAATGCACGAGTCAAACGGACCTGCCGAACCTGGACGTCTTGACGGCCGGGCCCTGTCCCCCGAATCCCGCGGAACTTCTGAGCAGCAACTACCTGCGAGAGCTCCTTGCCGAGGCGGTCGAGAACTACGATCAGGTGCTGATCGACGCCCCACCCGTGCTGTTGGTGAGCGATGCGCTCGTCTTGTCGGCCATTGCGGACGGGACGATCCTGGTCTGCCGCGCTCGAACCGGTCGGGGCCTCGTCCAGCGTGCGAAGACGCAGCTGGGCCTGGTGAATTCGCGGATCGTCGGCGCCGTGCTGAACGCGGTGGAGACGACCCGCGGCGGATACTTCCGCAAGTACTACCGCGAGTTCTACGACTACCAGGAACCCGAGGAGCTGGAAGAGTCCGAGGGCGAACGCGTCGGTGCCCTTCCCTTTACCGAGGAGCCGGCCGAGAAGGGGGAAGACGCGTTCCAACAGCTCGCGACGGACGAGCCGCGGCTCGATGACTTCGCGCCGCCCGAGATAGACGAGCACGGCCTCGACCCGGACATCTTCGAGGGATTCGAGGAGGCTTCCGAGGACGAGGACAAGCCTTCCGGCAAGCCGGATGATGCAGAGCCCGGGGAGGACAGCAAGGACTCCTGACCGCACAATCCCACTAACCGATAGATACAGAGAACTCGGGCGACGACTTCGGTGGTCGCCCTTTTATTTGATGGGCGATCGAAGCCCGGGGCGGGCCGGTTACGCTCGGCTCGGTCGATGCCGTATACTGTACGCTGGATAACGACATGATCGGCGGCGTTGGATTCGAGACATTCCGGTTGGGTCTGAAGAACCTCTGGCTGCATCGCCTGCGTTCCCTCCTCACGGCGCTGGGAATGATGTTCGGGGTGGCGGCGGTGGTCTGCATGCTTTCGATCACCGAGGCCGCGGGGGAGAAGATGTTGCAGCTCATCCAACGGCTGGGCACGCAGAACATCATCATCGTCAGCAAGGAGCCGGATCGAGGCACGCAGGTGGAAGCGGAGCGCGGGATGCAACGATACGGCATCCAGCCCGAGGACCTGGCCATCATCCGGGAAACGGTGCCGCATATTGCGCGGCTCATCGCCCTGCGCGAGGTGGCCTTCGAGGTGGTGGCGGGCGATCGCAAGACCTCGTGCACCGTCGTCGGCGCCGAGCGGGGGTACTTCCGCGCGGTGGACGTGCAACTGGCCGACGGAAGGCTGATCACGCCCTTCGAATACGACAACGGGGCGGCCGTCTGCATGATCGGCGACGAAGTCCGTTCCAGACTGTTCCCCACGACCGACCCGATCGGGCAGGTGCTGGTGGTCGTCTCGCCGTATTCGGTCAAGCCCTTTACGATCGTGGGCCTTCTGGAGCGCGTGGAGACGGCAGGGACGCCCGCCAAGGGCGTGGGCGGACGCGACGTGAATCAGGACGTGTACATCCCCCTCTCTACCGCGGACCGCTACTACGGGACGATGACCGTGGAGGCTGGGGGCGGACGATTCGAGGCCAAGGAGGTGCCGTACAGCGACGCCTATGTCCAGGTCGACGACATCCGCTACGTCAAAGGTGTCAGCGAGCTCATCGTACACATCATGCAGAACACACACGAGGACAAGGAGGACTACGAGGTTCACGTCCCCCTGGAGCAGCTCCGCGTGGCCCAGGAGGAGAAACGCGACCGACAGATCCTCATGGGCATGATCGCATTCGTGTCCCTCCTCGTCGGCGGTATCGGGATCATGAACATCATGTTGGCGACCGTCACCGACCGAACGCGCGAGATCGGGATTCGGCGGGCTTTGGGGGCCAAGCAGAGGCATATCGCGATCCAATTCCTCGTCGAAACGATGGTCCTGGCGATGGGAGGCGGTCTGCTCGGGCTGACCGTGGGTTGGGCCGGATCGCGGATCATCCCTGCCGTGTTCGAGTGGCCTACGGTGCTTCAGCCGTGGGCGATGGGGGCCAGTTTCGGGCTGAGTGTGTTGATCGGCGTCTTCTTCGGGATGTACCCGGCGATGGCGGCCGCCAAGCTCGACCCGATCGAGGCCCTGCGCTACGAGTAGGGCCCGAACGGGGCACGCATTCCGTGGGCTTTCCAAGTGGCGAGGCCTGATACGCGGAGATGTGGCATTTGCTGAGGAGTTATGGCGGAATAGGGGATATTCTCGCGCTCCGCGCCCCGATGAGGGGCAGCCGGCGGAAACCGGGAATTGTTAGCAGGGCTTAACCATTGTCCGGTAAGAAGCTCGGTCTGACCGCCTGATGCCCTTTGCGTGTGGGCACTGCGTTTTTGCCCTCAGAAGGCCTTGCCTGACCCAGGCCTCAGTGTTATATTGGGGGTGAAGGCAGTTGATGGCTCC
>CAZKCX010000066.1:0-15639 GCA_964550865.1 uncultured Planctomycetales bacterium | reverse complement strand
CACGAGTTCAAGGTCCTGGCCACGGGCATCGACCTGTCCGAGCTGGGGTACCAGGAGGGCGAGGCGGTCGGGGGGCTCTTCTTCCAGTGCGTCCCGTCGGGCCAGGCGGCCGTCGACCCGGTGTGCGTCGTCGGATTGCCGAAGCCTGCCCCGCCGAACACGCTCGCGAAGGCTCCGCCCGACGACGTCCGTGAGCAGGGGCGATTGCTGGCGGAGTTCCTGGACGGTCCCTTGCGCGACGTCCGCGAGATCGTCTTTGCCGTCCGCGTGCCGGGCAACGACCACTGGTATGCCAATTTCGGCTACTACTCGAGTCCGCAGCGGGAGTATCCGCCGCAGCGGGCGCCCGGCGGCGTCAAGCTCCCGCCGATCTTCAAAGACGGCGGGCGGCTCTGCAAACTCGACCTGCGAACACGGGAGGTCACCGTCCTGCTCGACGATCCGAAGGGAAGCGTTCGAGACCCGCAGGTCCACTACGACGGCGAGAGGATCGTCTTCAGCTATCGCAGGGCGGGCTCGGAATTCTTCCATCTCTACGAGATCGCGGCGGACGGCGGCGGCCTGCGACAGATCACCGACGGGCCCTTCAACGACATCGAGCCGACCTACCTGCCGGATGGGGGCATCCTCTTCTGCTCGGATCGCTGCCGACGATTCGTGAACTGCTGGATCACGCCGGTCGCGACGCTCTACCGCTGCGACCGCGACGGGAGTCGGCTTCGGATGCTCTCGCCGAACATCGAGCACGACAACACCCCGTGGGTGCTGCCCGACGGTCGCGTCGCGTACACGAGATGGGAGTACGTCGATCGCAGCCAGTCGCACTTTCACCACCTGTGGACGACGAACCCGGACGGAACCGGGCAGATGGTCCTGTTCGGCAACCAGCATCCCGGCACCACGATGATCGACGCCAAGCCCATTCCGGGCTCGCAGAAGATCGTCGCCTCCTTCTCTCCCGGCCATGGCAGACCGGAGCACGCCGGAACCATCACCGTCGTGGATCTGCGAACCGGTCCGGACGTGCAGGCGGCCGCGGGCCGCATTAGCCGGGGTGGTCCGACCTATCGAGATCCGTACCCCATTACAGAGGATTGTCTCCTCGTCGCGATCGGACGCGAGATTCGCGTGATGAACGATCGAGGAAGCACCGAGGTGCTCTACGCGCTCGACGACGCCGACAAACAGGTGATCTGCCATGAGCCGCGGCCCTTGCGACGCCGACCGCGCGAGCGCGTGATCCCCTCTCGCGTCGACCTCGAGCAGGAGACGGGGCGCCTGGTGCTGGCCGATGTCTACAAGGGCCGGAACATGGAGGGCGTGCGGCGCGGCGAGATCCAGGAGCTGCTCATCTTCGAGCAGCTTCCCAAGCCGGTGAGCTTCTCCGGCGGGATGTGGCCCATCACCGCGGGCGGGACCTTCACCCTCGCGCGCATCCTCGGCACGGTCCCCGTCGAGCCGGACGGGTCCGCCTACATGGAGGTGCCCGCGCTGCGGCCGCTCTTCTTCGTGGCGCTCGACAAGAAGGGCCTCTCCGTCAAGCGCATGCACAGCTTCCTGGCCGTCCAGCCGGGTGAGACGACGGGGTGCGTGGGCTGTCACGAGAGGCGGATTGTCCCGCCGCCGACCTATGCGACGGAACTGGCCGCGATCCGGCGCGGGCCCAGCCGCATCCGCCCGATCGAGCACGTGCCGGACGTGCCCGATTTCCACCGTGACGTCCAGCCGATCCTCGATCGGCACTGCGTGCGGTGCCACAACGCCGATCGGCGGGACGGCGGCGTGAACCTCTGCGGCGACCACACGCCCCTCTTTTGCCAGAGCTACTGGGTGATGCTCGAGCACCGCCTGATCTCGGATGGCCGAAACGAGCCCGTCGGCAACCGTCCACCCCGCGAGGTCGGCAGTGCGGCGAGTCGCTTGATGGATCTCATCGACGGCAGCCATCACGACGTGCGGGTCGCGAGGCAGGAGTCCGACGTCATTCGGCTATGGATCGAGGCGAGCGCCCCGTACGCGGGGACGTACGCCGCGCTGGGCTCGGGCATGTTTCCCGTGAAGTTTCCTCTCGAGACGATGGAGCGACGGTGCGGCGAGTGCCATCAGCGCAAGCCGGTGGGTCGGCCCATCGGGAAGTATCCGTACTTCCAGTTCGGCGGGAAGGGCCCGGCCGCGCCCCTCGTTCACACGTTCCTCGATCTGCAGCAGATCCGCGCCCGCATCGGGTACTACAAGTTCGGCAGCAGCCGGCCGCCGCAATCGCTGTGCAATCTGACGCGGCCGACGAAGTCGCTGTTGCTCCAGGCGCCGCTCGCTGAGGACTCTGGCGGCCTGGGACTGTGCAAGCCGGCCGTCTTCACGGATACCGACGACGCCGACTACCAGACGATCCTCGGGGCGATCCGCGAAGCGCAGGCAAAGCACGACAAGCACAAGCGCTTCGACCTGCCGGGCTTTCGGCCCAACGACTACTACATCTATCAGATGCAGCGCTACGGCGTATTGCCGAAAGACCTGAAGCCGACCGATCCCGTCGATCCCTATGCGACCGATCGCGCGTACTGGAGGCTCTTCTGGTATCGACCCGAGGATGCGCCGACGGCGCTGGGTTACCCCGCGCGTCACGGGCAGGTGGTCCAATTCAGCCGCGTGTCTTCAACAGGACCTTGATGGTTTGGGGTTGGGCGGCCATCTCCATCGACTCGACGCCCTTGGTCAGCGGGAGCGTCCGACTCACCATGGACGACACGTCGATGTCCTTTCGGGCGAGCGCGGCGATGGCGTCGGGGAACGGCCCGCACCGGCTCCCGACGAGCCGGATCTCATCGACGACGATGGGAGCTAAGTCCAAGCTGGCCCCGCCGGCGTAGGTGCTCTTGAGCACGATGTTCCCTCGGGGGCGAACCGTCTGGGTCGCCAGCGCGAATCCCGCCGGATTGCCCGTGCATTCGACCACGACATCGTAGTCTTTGCGCGGAACGAACTCCTCGGCGAAGGCGGTCTGGATCCCCTTCTTTTCGCAGAAACGCAAGGTCAGTTCGTTGCGGCCGATGACGATGAGCCGGCATCCGGTCTGGGCCAACACCTGCGCGACCAGCAGCCCCAGTCTTCCGCTGCCCAGGACGGCCACGCGCATCCGCGGCTCGACGGCCACCTGCTTGATGACCTGATAGGCAGCGGCGAGCGGTTCGACGAAGACGGCTTCCTCGTCGGCGACGGTGTCGGGCACTTCGTGAAGGTTGCGTTCGGGCAATAGGGTGTACTCGGCGAAGCAGCCGTCCCGTCCGGCGATCCCCAGCACCGTCCGATGCTGGCAGTGGCTGCTCATACCGCTCCGGCAGAGGTCGCATCGCTCGCAGACGCAGTTGATCTCTCCGACGACGCGCTTGCCCTCCCACTGCCGCGAGCCGCGCACGACCGTGCCGACGAACTCGTGACCCAACACGCCGGTGAATCCCATGTATCCCCGGGTGATCTCGAGATCGGTGCTGCAGATGCCGGCATGGCTGACCTGGATGAGGGCCTCCCCCTTGGGCGGATCGGGGTCGGGCATGTTCTTGCGGAGGGAGAGTCTTTCGTCGAACACGAGCGCGAGCACGCGGTCTCCTCGATTCGAAATCCTTGGCCGTTCTTCGCCACGGCCCGCAGGAAAATGCCTCTACCGTGTCGAAGCGGGCTTCCCGCTATTGAGATGTCGCCTCGGCCACGGGTGGCGCAGGGGATTCGATCGGCGGCGCCTCGGGCGCGGACTCGGCGAACACGGCAAAGGGGTCCTCCACGTTGCCGATCCATTCGCGCCAGGCGTCCGGGTCGTAATCGAACCGCTGTCCCGTCAGCCGCTCGAGGGAGCCTTCCGCGGCATAGCGGATGGCGAAGTCGTCGTCCTCCAGGGCGCGAACGAGGGCGGTCAGCACGTCCGGATCCGGGAAGTTCCTCAGGCCCTGGGCCGCGCAGATACGGACGTTCCGATCGGGATCGTCCGTTACGAGCCGGACGAGGGTCCGTTGGGCCCACGCCCGGTGTTCCTCGGGGATCTCGCCCAGGTCCGACAGGAACGCCAAGACCTCGGTCGCATCCCAGCGGACCTCCGGCTGAGGTGGAGCCACCTGCTTGGGAAAGTCCTTATGGTTCAGGATCATCAGCAGCGGCTCGGCCACACGGCGGTCGGCGGATTGACGCAGACCCTTGATGGCCATGCACCGGACCTGGGGATCGGTATCGATCTTGGCGACGCTGGCGAAGACCTTGACGGCCCATTCGGACCGGGACTCCTTGCTCTTGAGCACGTCGCGGATCCGCTTGCGCCGCTCGTCGGCATTCTCGGTCTGCAAGGCCTCGATCGCCCGCTGCTGGGGCGTGCGCTTCACCAGCAGGTCTTGGATGAACTGGTTGATGCCGGCGTCGACCTCCGCCTGGCTCTTGGAGCAGGCCGCACCTCCGCCGAGGCAGGCCAGCAAGAGGCCGCACAGCAAGACGCCGGGCTTACGCGCCGTCCGGAATGGCCTGAGAGACATTGGCAAAGAACAACTCCGGTGAGACCCACACCACGTCGGTGATGGGTTGGCCCAGAAATCGCGACCCCACCGTTTGGAAACGTTGCGGGTTGTCGCTGAGGTAACACCTGAATGTACCGCCCGTCGCCCGCGGACTCAACCCGCCCACGCCCTCGAGGGTCCGCCGGACGTGGCCGGCCGTCTCTTCGGCCGAGTCGACCAGCAGCGTGGCATCACCGAAGGAAGACGCGATCGCCGGCTTGAGCAGCGGATAGTGCGTGCAACCCAGGACGACGACCGACGGGCGGAGCGCTTGCAGCGGACCGAGATATTCGCCCAACACCATGCGAACGATCGGATCGTCGCACGATCGCCCCTCCTCGACGAGCGGGACCAAGAGCGGACAGGCCTTCTGCACGACGGGCAGCTCCGGCCTGCGCGTCTGAATCGCGCGCCGGTAGGCATCCGAGGCGATGGTCCCCTCGGTCGCGATGACGGCGACCGTCCGGTCCTGGGCGGCCTCCACCGCCGCGGCCGACCCCGGCTCGACCACGCCGCACACCGGCAGGTCCAACCACTCTTCCAGCGCGGGCATGGCATGCGCCGAGGCCGTATTGCACGCCACGACGATCATCTTCGGATCGAACCGCAGCAGAAACGCACAATCTTCCCGCGCGAAGCGGATGACCGTCTCGGCGCTCTTGGTTCCGTACGGGACGCGGGCGGTATCCCCGAAGTAGAGGATGTCTTCACCGGGAAGCTGGCGGCGGAGTTCGGCCACTACGGTCAAACCGCCGAGCCCGCTGTCAAAAACCGCGATCGGCTGGGAATCGTTGCGTTTGGCTTCGGTCACCGGAACCTCGATGCGAGCGTGGCTTGTCCGGCCGTTTCCAGGAATCTTGCCGGCCGGTACACGGCCCTCGTGCCCTGCGTATCCAGACGATTATGACGGCTGGGCATGCGCGTGTCCATCGCACGAGGACCGATGATGGTACGCCAACGGCATCTATGCTACCGTGAGGTCCCCGAAGGCATCCCGGTGCACGAAGCCGGCTCACCCGTGCGGAGGGAGTGCGCGGGATCGCCACGATCGCTCGCGACCCGAACGGACCGGAATACGTGGAGGACGCCATGGACGCCAACGTCGCCGTCACCCGCCGGATTCCTCGGAACGGGATCGACCTGCTTCGTGAGCATTGCTCACGGGTCGATGTCCCCGACCATGATCGCTCGTTGTCACGCGAAGAGTTCCTCGAGGCCATCCGCGGCAGAGACGCCGTGCTCACCGAGCTGGTCAACCGCATCGACGAGGAGGCCATGGAGGCCGCCGGCCCGCAGTGCAAGGTCTTCGCCAACTACGCCGTGGGATTCAACAACGTCGATCTCGAGGCGGCCACGCGACGGGGCGTCGTCATCACCAACACCCCGGACGTCCTGACCGAGACGACGGCCGACCTCGCCTGGGCACTCCTGACGGCCAGCGCCCGGCGGATCGTGGAGTCGGACAAGTTCCTTCGCAGCGGCGAATGGGATGGTTGGGGGCCGATGCAGTTCCACGGCCAGGACATCCACGGCGCCACGCTCGGCATCGTCGGCGCCGGGCGGATCGGGACGGCCACCGCCCGCCGGTCGTCGGGCTTTGATATGACGGTGCTCTACTACGACATTGGAGAGGAGCCCAAGCCCGAGATGGACAAGATCGGGGCGCGTCGCGTCGACCTCGAGGAACTCCTCCGCGAAAGTGATTTCGTCAGTCTTCATGTGCCGCTGACCGATCAGGCCCACCATCTCATCGGCGCCCGCGAGCTCGCCAAGATGAAGCCCACGGCCCACCTGATCAACACCTCGCGTGGGCCCGTTGTCGACGAGCCGGCCCTCCTGGCCGCCCTGACCACGCGGAAGATCGCCGGGGCGGGACTGGACGTCTTCGAAAACGAGCCGTCCCTCACGCCGGGATTGACGGAGCTGGACAACGTCGTGTGCCTACCCCACATCGGCTCGGCCAGCGCTGCGACACGCGCCAAGATGGCCGAGCTCGCCGCCGGCAATATCCTGGCCGTCCTCCGCGGCGAGCGTCCGCCGACGCCCGTCAACCCGGAAGCCCTCGAATAGGGACGGGGACCCGAGGTTCCGAATCGACGCGGCGGGGGCGGCCCCGCAGGGGCAGAGATTCGCGCAAACTGTTATTTAACATTGTCTTGTGTATCTGTCTGGCGTAGGGAGTCGGCTAGAGGATGATCCCGAGGCGAACGGCTTGGCTTGTCGGCTTCGGAATAGGATAGGTTGCGGGCAAATACGACCCTTGAATGACTCCACCCGCGGGCGCAGGGGTGGAAGACGTTCTCAGTATTGGCCGCCACCCCCCAGTCGATTTGGGGTACAAGGAACTGGACATCGGGAGTCGGTGCTGGACTGGGCCGGGAGGAAGCTGGAAAAAAGCCCTTGTATCGGCCGGGCCTGATGACTATGCTAATACCTTCGTAAAGGCTTCCTCACGTATGGGTTCCCGCTTCGGAGCTCGCCGTGAGGGTCAAAGAGAAATTGGCGCGGTCAGGAAACGCTCTGTCGGCAAAGGCGCGGTGCCGATCCTTTGCATCAAGCCACTCGTCAGCGTTGGTCGATAAAGACTAGTGGTCGACTGCGTAGCGAGAGCGACGAGGGCTACCAACAGTCGTTTCCTCGACAACTGCTTGAAGGTGCGGGTGTCTGCGCACGCGAAGCACAAAGGGCATCGTGTGGGTGGCGGTGCACCCTGACCTTGCAGGGCAGCCGGCTTCGCCGACGTTCGACCGCCGTCGGGTCGAGCCCCAGCAAAGGAAGATTCGCATGACGACTGTTCGCCAGCATATCTCGGGCGCCAGGGTTCGGTGGATCGTGGGAACGGGATTGGCCGTGGCGTTTGCCGTTCAATGCCATAGCTTGATTTCAAGCGGGAGTAAGCCCACACGGACCCCGGGCTTCGGGGTGACCGCGGCCGTCGCCAAGCAAGAACCGGTGCGACCCGTCTCCCCCGAAGAGCTTTCGCTCGACGACATTGCCCGCCATGATCCCCTCAAGCTGCTTCATGAAGCCCGCAAGCGCTACGACGAATCGATCATCGATTACACCTGCGTCTTCCGAAAGAAAGAGCTCCTCAACGGCAAGCTCACCCATGTGCAGGGCGCCAAGGTCAAATTCCGCGACAAGGGCGATAGCGTCTTCATGCACTGGTTCGAGAATCCCGACAAGGCCCGCCGCGTGATCTACGTCGAGGACAAATGGAACAAGGGCGGAAAGCCGGCCGCCCTCTGTGAACCGGAGGGCGCGATCGCCCGAATGCTGGTGAGCAGCATTGCGATGCCGATTCACGGACCCGATGCCAAGGCCGCCAGCCGCCGGACGATCGATCAGTTCGGGTTCGAAAAGGCCCTCGACCTGATCATCAAGTACTCCGAGATGGCCAAGGAGAACGGCGAGCTCGAGCTAAGCTACATTGGCCAGGCCAAGGTGGGGGGTCGCGAGACATACGTCTTCGAACGCCTCTTGCCATACACGGGCGAAGACGGCGTGTATCCCGATCGCCTGTTGGTCTACCACCTCGACAAGGAAACCCTGATGCCGCTGTCGTGTGCCAGCTACGCGGACGAGAAGAAGGAACAGCTCCTCGGCCGGTATGAGTACACCGACGTGAAGCTGAATGTGGGACTTAGCGAGGCCGACTTCGAGGGCAAGACCTATAAGATGTAGCTGGTCGTTCAACGATGGAGAATCCTTCGCGGCGGCGCACTGGCTGTGCGGCGCCTTTTTTTTCGTTCCGCTGGGGACTCGCCCGGACCCATGGACCCGGGAATGTAAGTAGGTCCTAGCTTTGGCGGGCGGAAGGCGTTAGAATGGGGTGTCGGATGTTTTTTCTTCGATCGACGCGCATATGAGGTGGTCGGCCATGGCAGACACGCCAACGGATACCGCGGAAGACAAATCGGGCAGCAAGCGTCTTAATGCTGCCGACCGGCGCCGCCAGCTGCTTCAGGTGGCCAAGAAGCTCTTCGCCGAGAAGGGCTACAAGATGACCACAACCGCCAACATTGCCAAGGCGGCCAAGGTCACCGAGCCTATTCTGTACCGCCATTTCAAAAGCAAGAAGAACCTGTTCCTGGAAGTGATCAACGAGATCCGCCGCGAGACCTTGGATCAGTGGCGGAAGATGGCCGAAGAGAGCGACAACCCGTTGGAGGCCCTGCGGATGATCGCCAGGTCGTTTCAGGCGGCCAAACAGACGCACGGCCTGGAGTACCGGGTGACCCACCGCGCTTTGGCGGAAGTGAACGACCGAGAGATCGCCGAGATGCTGCGGGCCTTCTACAGCGATGAGGCGGAGTGCTTCACCGAGATTATCGAGAAGGGCCAGCGCGTGGGGCAGTTCCGCGCCGATGTGAACCCTGAGATGGCCGCGTGGTCCATGATCCGGCAGGCCCTCGCCTACTCGTTGACCGAGCCTCTCGACATCCCCTTCTACAATCAACCCGACCACTACGATCGACTGGTGAAGATGACCTTCAGCATCCTCTTGCCGGCGGATCAGGGCGGCAACCACGTATAGCTCGAGCGCCTTGGCGAGGGGACAGACACACGAAGAGGGGGATCGATCGCCGAGCCGATCCGGGTCTCCAGAGGACGCGCCAAAAGGGGACCCAACGGACGCCGGCGCTCCGCCCAAAGCACCGAAGTTTCAAATCCTATGAAAAGCATTGGAGCTAGGCCGGACCGGTACTCTACAATCCGTACGGTTGCGAGGTACACCTTCCGGACACTTTCGGCGAGCAGAATCACGCGATGACGTTAGCCCAGCAGGTACAACCCTATAGCTCCATTGTGGCCGATCTGAACCGGGTCGCCGACGTCCTGCAGCAAGAGCTGTCAAGCGACGTACCCATTGTGCAGGACCTGGTCGAGAGGCTGTCCCCGCATCGCGGGAAGATGCTCCGCCCCGCACTGGTTCTGCTCGGCGGGAAGGCCAGCGGCGACTGCGGGGACGAGCACTACGTCATGGCGGCCGTGGTGGAGATGGTGCACCTGGCCTCTCTGGTTCACGACGACGTCATCGACGAGGCGGATTCGCGTCGCCAGAAGCCCTCACTCAATCGTGTCATGGGCAACGAGGGGGCCGTGCTGCTGGGCGATTACGTCATGAGCCACGCCTTTCGGCTCTGCAACTCGTTGGAGTCGTGGGAGGCCAGCCGACTGCTGAGCGTCGCGTGCAATCAGATCTGCCTGGGCGAGCTGATGCAGGTCGCCGAGCGGCGGAACCTCGCGCTGACCGAGGGGCAGTATCTGGACATCATCGCCAAGAAGACGGCCTCGCTTCTCAGCGTTTGTTGTCGCTTCGGGGCGGTGTTGGCCGGAGAAGACGACAGATGCGGCGACGCGCTGGCCCGGTACGGCCATCACTTGGGCATGGCGTTTCAGATCTCGGACGACATGCTCGATCTCGTGGGCAACGAAGAGGAGATGGGCAAATCGCTCGGGAGAGACCTGGAGAAGGGTGAGCTCACCCTGCCGGTGATCCATTTCCTGGCGAACGCCGACGAGCCACAACGCGCCGAGGCCCTTGCGGCCATCGGGAACGGCAAGCCTGCGGACGTGCGCCGACTCCGTCGGCTCCTCGTCGAAGGGACCACGATACCCTACTGCGATCGGCTCGCCCGCGAGCACGCCGAAGAGGCCGCCAAGGCCCTGAAGACCCTTCCCGATAGCGAGGCCCGCGAGAGCTTCCTCGGCGTGGCCGAGTTCGTCTGTACCCGTCGCATCTGAACCGCAGTCTTCCCGCCCTGCCGAGTGCGGGCGGTCGCGATCGGCCAGACTGACGCTACGTAGCGTCCCCGGTGCCGTCCCCGGATTCCTCCTCCTCGGAGGAGAGCATTTCGGGAGCGGGCTTCCCCAGCGGTACGATTTGGAGTGCGAGGGCGAAGGCGAGAAGCACAAAAGAAAACGCGACGCGAATGCACCAGAGCAGCGCCGGCTGGGGGAGGCGGTACGTCGCCGCATTGGCCAAGAGGAGCTTCACGGGCGAGGCATTCGAGTCCGGCCTCGTCCGAGGCAACTCGATCGTCCCCGCCGGGAACGTGACCTTCCCGCTGGTGGCCGCCCATCGCAGGTAGGCGATGGGGCCGCTCGAGCCGTATCGCTCCGCAAGGTAGGCATCCACGTAGTCGTAGACGTGGGCGTTCAGGGCCTCCCGACGGTAGCCCTTCGGAAAGCCTCCCGTGATCTCCTTGCGGACCTGCACCGCCACGTGGCCGGGCAACGTGAGGTACTCGGTATAGAGCGACACCAAAAAGATCGTGCCGATCAGCAAGAGCCAGCCGCCCCAGACGCTCGCGCGAGGGACCGGGCGGATCGGATCTCCGAAGCGGAACAGCACAGCACCGGGGATGAGGCCCAGCAGCAAGAAGAAGAACAGGCCCAAAAAGAAGGGGAGCATCGAGAGATAGCCTAGCAAGACGCCTACGAACGCGCCGATCAGGGCCGAGACGACAAGGCCCTTGTACCATCGGGCTTTACGTGCCGGCCAGGGACGGACGTCGACGGGCAGTCCCCCCTGGGGTTCGCCTGGCGATTGCGTTGGGGCTTCTTCCGGTGGCATTGCGTTCGGCGGGTTCCGATCGTCGTCTCGGTCGGGGGCATCGGCCGGGCCTTCCCATAGCCGGTCGATCGCGCGACTCCGCTCGCGCGAACTGGGCTTTATACGCGGTGGCGCGGGATAGTACAAGGGGAGAACCCAAATTGCCGGGTGCGGGCGTACGGGCGTTTCCGTAGCACGGGCGTCTCGCCCGTGAGTTCGCCTGCTGTGGATCGCACCTGGGGAACCCATGGGCAATCCGGCTTCGGTATGCTACGCCGCGACAAGCATACCCATGTTACGTCACGGGGCGCGGTGATACTGCTCCATGGCTGTCCGACGCCCCTCGGGGCGATCAGCACGCGCACCCCTTCCCTGTCGCCGACGGATGGTCCCTCGAGCACCCCCGGCAAATCCGTCATGCACCCTGCACCCGGCGTGCGGCGGCAGGGCGCTTGCATTTTGCGGTGGATGGGGTACAATGTTCGGCTCGATTTTAGGAAGACGCTCACCGTGCGTGGCACGCGATTCTACCCAATGGACTGCCCACTCCCATAAGCTTGTGTAGGAGCGACCGGTACATGGACGCCAACGCCGACCTTGCGGACGTATTCAACCAAGAAACATACGACCGGGAAACCTATGATCAGCTTCGCTCGCTGGTGTTTTCTACGGCCCAGGAACGGGAGCAGTTCCACATGCTGGTCAAGGGGCTCGAGAAGCAGATCGAAGGAACGGACGATCGCGACGGGGCCCTCAAGCTGGGTATGTGCTATTGCCTGCTCGGGAACTACGCCAAGGCCATGGAGTGGTTTGCCAACGCCCGCGATGTGAAGGAGCGAAGATACTATAGCGGTGTGTGCCTGCGGTCGCTCGGCAAACCCGCCGACGCCGCCGTCGAGTTCGAACGCGCCGCCAATAAGGGATGGGACGAGTTGGACTGCAACCTTCAGCGGGTCCAATGCCTTTGCAGGAACGGCGACCTCGACGAGGCCGAGAAGGTCCTGGCATCGTTTGCCAAGCAAGGCGCGGAGGACGCCGAGTGGCACTATCACTACGGCTGCTATCTGGAGAAGCGCGGGCAATCCCTTGACGCGATCTCCGAATTCGAACGAGCCATCGCCCTGGACGAGAGCCATGCCCCGGCGATGTTTCGGCTGGCGTACGCCCTCGACCTCCGCGGGGCCGAAGAGCGGGCCATCGAGCTGTACCAGCGTTGCGTATCCCGCCCGCCCGTCCATCTGAACGCGTTGCTGAACCTCGCCGTGCTCTATGAGGACAACGCACGCTTCGAGGATTCCGAGGCCTGCCTTCGACAGGTGCTGGCGACCAACCCCAATCACGCCCGTGCCCGGATGTTCCTCAAGGATGTGCAGGCGAGTCAGCACATGGTCATCGACGAAGAGCAGGAGCGTGTCCGCGAACGGCGAAACGCCGTGCTCGACATTCCCGTGACGGACTTCGAGCTTTCGGTGCGAAGCCGAAACTGCCTGAAGAAGATGAACATCCATACCCTGGGCGACCTGCTGCGGATCACCGAGGCCGAGCTGCTCGGCTACAAGAACTTCGGGGAGACCTCGCTGAACGAGATCAAGGCCATGCTGTCCCAGAAGAACCTCCGGCTCGGTCAGGCCCTGGAGGAGCAGCACCAGGTCCGTCGACCGGATCTCTCGCCGCAGATGGCGAACATCAAGCCTGAGATCCTCCACAAATCCGTCTCGGACCTGGATCTCTCCGTGCGGTCGCGGAAGTGCCTGCAGAGGCTGAATATCTCGACGCTGGGGGAGTTGGCCTCCCGCACGGAAGCGGAATTGTTGGGTACGCGGAACTTCGGACAGACCTCGCTCCAGGAAATCAAAGAGCGATTGGCCGAACACGGCCTGAGCCTGCGGAGCCTCGAGGCCTGAGACGCACTCGACCTAACCGTCCCGGCTCCGACGGTGTCTGCAACAAAGAACGGCGAATCGTTCGGCCTTTCGTGCACGTGCGGAGTTTCACACGTAGGATTCCCCGGAGTCATGACGCATCCGGCCTTCCATCGCTCACAGCCGCTAGGAATGGAGACCGACATGAGGGCGTCGCTCTTGCCACCTCCCGCTCGACGCCCGAGGCCACTCCCGGTCGCGTCGAGGCCTCGTCCTCGGTTGCGTGGCCTCCGGCCGGTCGCGTGCCCGCTGCGCTCGCTCGGGCTCCTCGCGCTTGCCGTGGTGCAAATGGGCGGCTGCCACTGGTCCTCCGGACGCGGTGGGCGACCCGCGCCCCAGGTGGTGAGCACGGACGAGCGCCGTATTCGCGTGCGGCTCGACCGCCATACGCCGGAGTTCTCCTTGCGTGTCCGCGGGCCCTGCTTGCTCGATAACGACCACGGAACCTCCCTCCTCGAGCCACTGGCCGAGCTGGAGGAGTCCGCCGTCCGTCCGGACCCGGCCAGCCCCGAAGGGCTCGTCCTCGGGGGCACCCGACTGCCCGGGCCCGTCGTGCGCGTCCTGCCCAACGACGACGGGACGATCTGGTACAAGGATCGCCCCTACCGAGGCTATCTGGTCATCAAGCGAAACGGCGACGGATTCCTGGTCATCAACGTGGTGGACATCGAATCCTATCTGCGCGGCGTGCTTCAGGGTGAGCTGCCGAGGTACTTTCATCCCGAGGCCTTCCGTGCCCAGGCCATCGTCTCACGGACCTACGCCCTCTACCAGCGATACGTCCACGGCCCGGAACGCAGTTGGGATGTGACCGCCGACACCTCCAGCCAGGTCTATCGCGGCGTCGACGGGGAGGGCACGAAGGCCAACCGGGCGGTCGATGCCACGGCCGGGATCGTGCTCGCCTGGGATTCCCCCAACGGTCGAAAGATCTTCTGCACCTACTTCAGCAGCACCTGCGGGGGCATGAATCAGGACGTTCGCAACGTCAAGGGCGGGGAGCTGATCCCCCCTCTCGTCGGGGGCGTGCCCTGCAAGTACTGCTCGAGCTCGGAGTGGTACCGTTGGCCCACGGTCGCGCTGACGCCCAAGGAGATCACCGAGGCGGTGAAGCCCTGGCTGATCCGGGGAGGCTATACGCACGCCGAGGACTTGGACACGATACGAAACGTGAAGGTCGTTCGCGAGACCCCCGACGGGCGAGCGATTCGCCTGCGTCTGATCGACAAGAACGGTCTGACGGTCGACATGCGGGCCGAGGATTTCCGGCTCCTCATCCAGAACGGGACGCAGATCAAGAGCACCCACTTCGACATCGCGCATACCGAAAGCAAGATCGTCTTCAGGAACGGCCGCGGCTACGGGCACGGGATCGGCATGTGTCAGTACGGCGCGCACGGCATGGCGCAGCGCGGCATCAAGGCCGGCAAGATCCTGCAGCACTACTACCCCGGTTGCGTGCTGGTAAAGGCGTATTGATCCTCGGTCGTTCCCGATGCGGCCGAGCGAGGGCCACGCGGCTTCGTGGCCCGGGCGATGAAACCGTTCGCGCGGATCCCTCGAGCGAGGGGCAAGCGGAGCGGTCCGCCTCGCTTTCGGTTCAAAGGCACGATCTCGTTGACGTCGAACCCCGCCCGGCGAAGGAGCGTATCCAATTCCTTCCACGTGAAGACGTGCACGTACATGTCGCGAATGCCCCGGTAGTACCAGAGAATCTTGTCCCCGAACTCCGCCTTACCCTGGTACGTTTCCCAGAGATTCCGGACAAGGGCGTAGAGTCCGTCGGGGGTGGCCAGGCCGTTCCACCGGTTGTGCACGTGGATGGCAAGCGCCCCGCCCGGACGGAGCACCTCTCGGATCCCGCGGAGGACCCGCAAGCGATTCTCCCCGCCCCGCACCATGCCGATCGTGCTGAACATGCAGATCGCGTAGTCGAAGGACTCCGGCACGAATGGGCTCGGCAGTCCTGTCAGGTCCGAACGGATCAACAGGGCGTCGACCCCATACGATTCCAGCTTCTGCCTGCCGACGTCGAGCATGGGGACCGAAAGGTCGATGCCGACGACCTCGTGGCCGTTTCGGCGGAGCGTGAGCACGTGCCGACCCGTTCCGCATCCCACATCCAGCACACGCCCCGGATGGGCGAGCCACTGGCAGAGCAGCTCGGTGTCAAAGGCGAACAGCGGCGACTCGTCAAAGTACTGGTCGTATTCCTCGGCGACGGCCGCGTCGGTAAGGTACTCGCTGGTGGACGGATGGATCGGCTCCATGCGCGCAAGGATACGAGAGCGGGTGGGGGGATGCTAGCGTTGCTCACACTACTTGCGCTCGACGATCGCCATCTTCGCGCTGTCGCTGATCGCGCGGACGAGCGGGGCGTACATCGCCTCGGCCCGACTGGGCAAGGCGTTGAACACGCCCGGGGTCTCGCAGCGGAGCTTGTACGTCAGCTTGTGCGTGCCCTGGCGCAGGTACGTCGCGAAGAAGGCCACGTGCTCGTCACGGAGCTCGAGGTTGCAGTAGGTCCCTCCGCCGTAGGTCGAGCCGCTGACGAGTCGCACGGGCTCGCACCCCGCGGGCTTGGGGTCCTCGAACAGCATGTACTCGAAGTTGTTCTTGGCCT
>CAZKCX010000065.1:0-15707 GCA_964550865.1 uncultured Planctomycetales bacterium | reverse complement strand
TTCGTGTTCCCCACCTTCTGAAGAGGTGAGCCACCCGTCGGCTTGACACCCATCGAATGAGTTGCGACACAACACTTATGTTTCGGTTGCGAACGTGCTTCGGCTTGAGAACGTCTCGGGCATGGCAAGGCTTTGGGATGAACGGGCGGTTCAGACCCACCGGCGGAGGCCAGGATGGCGTTTGACATGTTTCCTAATGCAGGATACCATCCGATTGATTGCATAGTGCAACATAGTGTCCTGGGATATGGTTGCACGGTGAGATACTCTTGGCAGCCGATTCAGCCTGCAACGTGCGCTAGCATTGGCATAACCATCTGGTAGGGAATAATTAGCGCGTCTTACTCATGTCCGATATGTTTTGGCATGGGTTCTGCTACTGGATTACTTGTGAAGGATGAGTGCGTGATGAGGCTGGCCGTGCCTTCATTTCAGAACCGCGTTTCGCCGGTCTTCGATACGTGCCAGCAAGTGCTGGTCTTTGAGGAAGACGGCGACGGCCGGATAAAGGCCGTGCCGGTCGATCTCTCCCGAGTGGGATCCCTGAAGCGCGCGGAGCGGCTTCGTGAACTCGACGTGGACATCCTGCTCTGTGGAGGGATCACGCAGGGGCAAGCGCAGCGGATTCAGGCCGCCGGCATCCGGATCGTTCCTTGGTTGGCAGGGGATGTAGCCGAGATCGTGGAGGCCTTCCGCTCGGGGCAGCTGGAGCAAGCGCGGTTCGCGATGCCCGGCTGTCGACGCCGGTGTCGTCGGCGCGGCGGGCAAGGATGCAGCGACCGGATGCCGAGGCGAGGGTTCAGGAATCCCGCCTCGCGAGGAAACGGAAGACAGCCGTGAGGCAATCAATACAGAAGGAGATGTAGCAATGCCAGGTTTCGATGGAACAGGACCAATGGGAATGGGACCTCGTACGGGTGGCGGCTTCGGCTTCTGTCCGCCGGTGTATGGCCAAGGCGTCGGGCCGGTGTATGGCCAAGGGATCGGGCCGGTCTACGGGCTGGGCCGCGGCGGAATCCCCTGGGGCGGCGGTCGAGGACGAGGCTTCGGCGGTGGGCGGGGTCGCGGGTTTGGTTTCCGACGCTTTGGCTGGGGCTATCCCGCTCCCGTGTGGGGAACACCGTACGCCGGTCAGATGGCGCCCGACCAAGAGAAGGCGATGTTGGAGGACCAGGTAAGCGCCCTCAATCAGCAGCTCGAGGCAATGCGGGGACGGATCAACGAGCTCGAGCAGCAGCGATCAGGTGCGGCTGACACCTAGGACGAACCAATCACCTCGCTGCCCGGGAGCGTTCGGTTGCGTGGCCTGACAGGACACGGGAGAAGGCCACCTCAGAAAGCGATCGAACGACTCCCGGGCATGCCGCATGTTCTTAAGACCCGTCCCGTCGGCCCGGCTTCTCCTGACGGAATCCAGGGTTTTCCCGAACAAAGAAAGAGTAGGACAGCTATGAAGATTGCAGTGACGGCCAAGGACGGCTCGCTCGACGGCGAAGTGGATGAGCGTTTCGGTCGAGCGAAGTGTTTCCTCGTCATCGACACCGAGGACGACTCGGTGCAGGCGGTGGACAATCAGACCAATATGGCCGCTCCTCAGGGCGCCGGGATCCAATCGGCCCAGAAGGTCTGCGAGTTGGGCGTGCAGGCCATTCTGACCGGTCACTGTGGGCCGAAGGCGTTCAGTACGCTTCAGGCAGGCGGCATTGCCATCTACACCGGTGCGTCGGGCAAGGTGTCGGAGGTCTTGGAGGCCTTCAAGGCCGGCAAGATGGAGCCGTCCGACGGCGCGGACGTGGACGGTCATTGGTTGTAGATCGAGGAATCAGCACCGAGGAGTTGACAACCATGCCTAGAAGAGATGGTACAGGTCCGCCCGGTGGATCGGGGTTCGGACCCATGCAAGGTCAGGGCCGTGGCGGGGGTCGAGGCGGAGGCAGAGGTCGAGGGCGAGGTGGAGGCCGAGGCCTCGGACAAGGACGAGGAGGACGAGGCGCCGGCATGGGCCGGGGCCGTGGACAAGGCATGAGGGTCGATCCGGCAGCGGGCGTCATCCCCGGACCAGGCGGTACCGGACAGATGCCTCAGCCGGTTCCTCCGCGAGCCGCGGCCGGCCTTGTGGCCGATGTCGACGCCGATCAATGCGTCGCTTGTGGAGAGTGCATGAGTGTGTGCCCGACCGGCGCCATCACGGTGGACGAGGTGGCGAGGGTAGACCCGTCGCGCTGTCGTGGCGACGGGATCTGCGTCGAGCAATGTCCCGTAAGCGCGATTCGGCTGGTGGAACGGCCGGCGAGGAAGGAGTGAGTCCATTGTCTTCTGAGCCGGCAAAGCCTAGGACGATTGCGGTGGCCAGTGGCAAGGGCGGTACGGGGAAGACGACCGTCGCGACGAACCTTGCCATCACGGCAGCGTCGCAAGGCCGACGAACTCGCCTCATTGACTGCGACGTCGAGGCGCCGAATTGCCACATCTTCACGCAGCCGGAAATCCGCGAGAGCCGACCGGTCGAGATCCCCGTTCCCGTCGTGGACGAGGAGACGTGCACGGGCTGCGGGGAATGTGCCGACGTGTGCGCGTACAACGCGCTTGCTTGCCTCAACGGGAAGGTGCTCCTGTTTAAGGAGCTTTGCCACGGCTGCGGCGGTTGTGCTCGCGTGTGTCCGGTGGAGGCCATTACGGAGAAGGGGCGGGAAGTCGGTGTGGTGGACATCGGATCCAGCAACGGCTTCGAGATGCTGCAAGGGCGACTGACCATCGGCGAGGCGATGTCGCCGCCGGTCATCAACGCGCTCCGCTCGATGAATCATAACGGGACCGAGCTGGTCATCGTCGACGCGCCGCCCGGGACGAGCTGTCCCGCGATCGCGGCCGTCAAGCACACGGACTATGTCTGCCTGGTGACCGAGCCCACGCCCTTTGGACTGAATGACCTGAAGCTTGCCGTAGAGATGGTGCGTGAGCTCGCCTTGCCGATGGGCGTGGTGATCAACCGTGCGGACATCGGCGATGACCGGGTGCGGGACTACTGCGAACAGGAGGGCGTACCCATTCTACTCGAGATCCCGGATGATCGACGGCTGGCCGAGGCCTATGCGCGATGACAGACGGCGGTTCAAGCCTTGCCTTCCTATCAGGCCGTGTTCGCGTCGCTTCTTCAGCGAATCGGAAAGGGGTGCGAACAATGAGAGAACTCGTCGTCATCAGCGGCAAAGGCGGAACGGGCAAGACGAGCCTCGTCGCTTCCTTCGCGGCGCTGGCGGAGCGTGCGGTCCTCGCCGACTGCGACGTGGATGCGGCGGACTTGCACCTGATCCTGGATCCCACGATCGAGACGCGCGAACCCTTCGTGGGCGGGCAGGAGCCGCATCTGCATCCGGCACGATGCACCGGCTGCGGAGAGTGCGTCAAGCTCTGCCGGTTCGGCGCGATCCACCGCAACGGTCAGGCGGAGGGCTCACCCCCCGAGATCGACATGATCGATTGCGAGGGATGCGGTGTGTGTGCGCGGTTCTGTCCGGAGCGGGCGATCGAGATGCGCCCCGCCGTCAACGGAGAGTGGTTTGTCTCGAGCACGCGTTTCGGTCCGATGGTCCACGCCCGATTGGGCATCGCGCAGGAGAACTCCGGCAAGCTGGTCACCCTGGTCCGGCAGCAAGCGCGTTTTGTGGCCGTCGAGAAGGACTGCACGCAGATCATCGTGGACGGTTCGCCTGGGATCGGTTGCCCGGTGATCGCCTCGATCACCGGAGCCGACATGGTGCTGGCCGTCACGGAACCGACCAAGAGCGGGCTGCACGACCTGGACCGCGTGGCGCAGCTTGCCAGGCACTTCTCCGTGCCCATGTGCGTGGTCATCAACAAGTGGGACCTCAATCCCGACATGGCGGATGCGGTGGAGGAGTCCTCCACCGGATGGGGTGCGGACGTGCTGGGGCGAATCCGGTATGATCCGGCGGTAACGACCGCACAGATCGCGCACAAGAGCATCGTGGAACAGACGGATGAAGGAATCGGCAAAGAGATCCGTCAAATATGGAAGACGGTTTCGGCTTCGCTGGATCGTGTGATCGGCGAGAAGGCCGAGCGGGCAGTGAAGTCCTCGTAGTGGAGATTGATCGTTGAGCGAAAAGGCCAATCAATGTGGAAGTTGTCCGTCGGGCGATTGCGGCAATCAGCCGCCGCCGCAGCAGCCGCCGCCCAAAGGAGACCCGGCGGCTGATCAAGCGATGATTGCCGACCGCCTGCGCGGCGTGCAGCACAAGATCGTCGTGCTGTCCGGCAAGGGAGGGGTGGGCAAGAGCACCGTGGCGACGCATCTCGCGTTGATGCTCGCCGAGAGCGGCAAGCAGGTGGGCCTGATGGACGTCGACGTCCACGGTCCGAGCGTGCCGAAGATGCTCGGCCTGAAGGACAAGCAGCTCGTGACCAAGGGCGAGCGAATCATGCCGATCAACGCCAACGGCGTAAAGGTCATGTCGATCGGGTTCTTGCTGCGCGACGACCGCAATCCGGTGATCTGGCGTGGCCCGATGAAGATGAATCTCATCAGGCAGTTCCTCATGGATGTGGATTGGGGTGTGCTGGACTACCTGATCATCGACTGCCCGCCTGGGACGGGCGACGAGCCGCTCTCCGTGGCGCAGCTCCTCGAATCCCCGACCGGGGCCGTCGTGGTGACCACGCCGCAGGAACTCTCTTTGCTGGACGTGCGCAAGTCGATCAGCTTCTGCGCCAGCCTTGAGCTTCCCGTCTTGGGCGTCGTCGAGAACATGAGCGGCTTCGCGTGTCCGCACTGCGGGAAGGTGACCGAGATCTTTCGCAGCGGGGGCGGCGAGCGGATGGCCGAGGAAATGGGCGTACGATTCCTGGGTCGTGTCCCGATCGAGCCGGAGCTTGTGGTCTCCGGCGACAGCGGGCTGACGAGCGATACGGGCAAGCTGGGCGACGCCGGCGTTCGGGCATTCGAGTCGATCGCCCAGACCATCGAGTCGTTGGTCGAGCCGGAATCGGAGTCGGAATCCGAACAGGCAGAACGAGGAAAGGACGGGCATATGCGTATCGCGGTACCTTGTGCGGACGGTCAGCTCTGTTTGCACTTCGGGCATTGCGCGGAGTTCGCGCTGATCGACGTCGACATCGAGACCAAGAAGATCACGGGGCAAGAGCGCGTGGAGGCGCCGGAGCATCAGCCCGGTCTGCTTCCCCCCTGGCTCAGCGAGCGTGGGGTCGATCTCGTGATCGCAGGCGGCATGGGCGGACGCGCGCAGCAGATCTTCGCCCAGCACGGCGTGAAGGTGATCACCGGCGCGCCGGCCGAGGCCCCCGAAGCCGTCGTGCAGGCCTACATCGAGGGTGTCCTTCAGGTGGGTGACAATATCTGCGACCACTGACGGGCGTCGTCGTCGGAGACGTGGTGGCGGGATTTCTCCACCGAGTCGAAAGCGGCCCTTCGCGCGTGGCCGATTCTTGCACGCCGCGGAAGGGCTGTTAGTCTATTCCCCGAGCACAACCGAGGAGTCCGTGGAGCGGGCCTATTCCCAGCGGGCCGTTGGGCCGTCGTCCGCCGCGGTGACCGCTTGTGGCTCCATCAGAGAACAAAGGAGGTCATCCTGTGTCGAGCCTGCCATCCGCGAAGGAGCTTGCGGCGAGAATCGACCACACCCTCTTGAAGGCGGAGGCGACGCCTAAGCAGATAGAGACGCTCTGCGAGGAAGGCCGGCAGCATCGTTTCGCCGCGATCTGCATCAACCCTGTGTACGTGAAGCCGGCGGCGGAGCGTTTGGCGGGTTGCGATACGGCCGTGTGCTCGGTGATCGGGTTTCCGCTCGGCTCGACGCCGACGGTCCTCAAGGTGGCGGAAGCCCAACGCGCCATGGACGACGGGGCAAGCGAGATCGATATGGTAGTGCACGTCGGTGCGCTGATCGGCGGCGAGGAGCAAGCGGTCGAGGACGACATCGGTGCCGTCGCCGAGGCCGTGCACGCCGTCTCGGCCGACTACCACCTCAAGGTCATCCTGGAATGCGGCGCGCTGACGGAGGCACAGATCGTTACGGCGTGTAAGCTGGCGGGTCGGGCAGGGGCGGACTTCGTCAAGACATCGACCGGCTTCCACCCAAGCGGCGGGGCCACGCTGGATGCGGTTCGGCTGCTTCGCGCGAACGCGCGGACCATGCGCGTCAAGGCGGCCGGCGGCATCCGGACGCTCGACGACGCCCTGGCGATGATCGACGCCGGCGCGGACCGCCTCGGCACGTCATCCGGTGTGGCGATCATGGAGGAGCGGACTCGCAGGGGATAGACCCCGGCGTTACGCCGCAGGGGTAAGCGTTTCCAGGAAGGCGTCGATCCGGGCGCGGGCCTGCTCGTGGGAGTAGTTCCGCGAATCGGTCATATCCGCCTCGATGAGCAGGCAGGGCAGACCCAACTCGTCCCGAATCCATCGTTGAATATCGAGCTGTCCGAAGGAATAGGGCTTGCAGCTCCGATTGGAGTGCATCACCACGCCGCCGACCTTGAATCGCTTGGCAAGCTCGGCGGTCTGCTCGTACCGCTGTCGAACACCGATGTTGAGGAAGATCGCGGTGTAGGCCTCGGCCAGGCTGTCGAGAGAGCGGTCCTTGTCGAATTGGTCCATCGTCCATGCGTTGGTGTAGGTGTCGGCGACGAGGCACGCCCCGCGCGCGGCAAGCTGCTTGAAGAGTCGGCGGATCTCGAACCAGATGGGGATGTTGTCCCACAGTAGTCGATAGCGCTCCTCCGGAACGGCCCCGAAGCCGGTATCGACCCGGTGCGCGATCTCGTCCTCCAGCCGTTTGTAGTACCGCATCGCCCACTTCGTGCCGCGGAGCGTGACGATGGGAAACATGTGGCCGAACGCGTCGAAGCACGAGATCGGCGCCGGCTTGTGCTCGCAGTAGGAGAGAATTCGCTGCCAGGCCTGCACGCAATGGAGCGACAGCTCCATGCGACGGCGCAGGCGACGCTCGCTGAAGCCGCGATGCGTGACGTTCTCGATCGCGACGAGGAGATCGTCGAACTGGCTGCGAACGTAGCGCACGGCGTGCTCGTGGAGCTCGCCGTCATGCAGGAACGGCGTATCGATCATCACGAGCGGGACGTTGAAGTGCCGTGCCAGGACCTCGTACCACTTCGTCACGGTTCCGCAGATGTTGTTGCAGCAGACGAGCAGGTCGGGCTTGGGCAGACCGCCGACCGGCCCGCCGCCTTCGATGGCACAGGAGATGTCGCAACGGGCGTAGCTGCACAGGTCACGGCTGTAGCCCATGGCCTCGGCGCGTTCGGCCAGCTTCGGGCCCATGCGCGTCGCCCCACACATCGCGCCGTGGTTTTCCGGATAGACGGGGATGATGCCCGCGGCGTAGAGCGGTTCCACGGGCCCGCCACTGGTGATCCACGCGATCTTCTTGCCGAAGCGCGGGGCGATCTTCGCGTAGGTGTAGTACCAGCGCATGAGGCGATGGAGCTGGACGGTCGAATCCAGCTTGCGGTAGCGTGGCTCGTTGGATGCCGGTCCTTCGGCGGCGGACGTGGAGCCGGTCATGACGGGGCCTCCGCGGTTCGTTGCTCGCCCAGCATCTCGAGGAAGGCCTCCAGCCGGGTGCGGAGCTGGCCGACCGAACTGGAAGGCGTTTCGACCTCGATGAGATGGTTCGGGATGGACGTTTCGTCGAGGCGTCGCTTGATCTGCGGATAGTCGAACGCATGCGGCTCACAGAACTTGAGGCGATAGAGCACGACGCCCTGGGCTCGCGCCTCGAGGGCCAGCTCGACTACCCGCCGGCCTGGGTCTTCGTCGCTGCGATGCTTGGCGGGACAGACCGGCCGCGCGACCAGCCGGTCGGCGATGGCCGCGTAAGGATCATCCGGGGGATCCGCGCCCACGTGCGCGCTGCGGCCGGCCGTGCACAGGTCGTCGGCGACCCAATTCGCACCAAGCTCTTCGAGCTGTCGCGCGAGGGCCGGCGCATAGAGCGGCCCGCCGGCGATGGCGATCCGCGGTCCGGCGCCGCCTCGCACTGGTGGGTCGTCGAGCACTATGTTGATCGCCCGGATGTACTCGTGCGGTTCGACGATCCAACGGGCCATGGTTGCGTCGTAGTATTGCGTCGGCGAGAGCAGGGGGGTGTCCGCCAGTTGCGCGTCGCGCAGTCGCCCCTGGACGGAGCGAACCTCTCGAGCGGTGCGCACGGCCTCGCGCAGGGCTTCGTCCTCGATGGGCGTGCCGAGCGCCTTACCTGCGGAGGCGACGAAGCGTTTCGTCTCGGCGATCAAGTATTCGCGCGAGGCCGAATGGTCGACGAAGACCGGCACCATGAACGTCTCGACGAAGGCCCCGTCCACGTTGGCGAGCCAGATGTCGGAGAGACACTGCATGGTGTCGCAGGTGTTGCTGAACACCACGCCGTCGAGGAAGCCGGCCTGTCCCGACATGCCGAGCTCGAGCGCGCCGCGTGCGAGACAGCAGGCGTACGCCTGCAGACGGGTGTCCGCGCGGGCGAACTCGCCCGGGACATCCAGGACGCGATGCGGCAGGGCGCCCCCGGCCAGAATCGGCTCCTCGGGCACGTAGCTGCAGAACGTGCCGACGACCGGTCGGCCCGTGCGCTCCTTCCAGGCCAAGGCATAGGCCTTGGGATCGGCCACGGCGGATCGCAGGAACTCGAGTGCTTGTTCGCGGGATTGGGGGGACGTCTCACTCATCTTTGCTCGACTGTAGCGATCGGGACGCGGGCGGTCAATCCGCATCGGGGCGGCGTCGCGAGGTCGCCGTCGGCCGGGTCTCGGCCTTCTGAGTAGACCCGGTGGTCCCCCTGATCTGCTGGGTCATGGTCTTCTTGAGCCTTCGGAGGTCCCGGGCGACCGCCGCCAGCTGACGGCGCGCGGCGGGATTCTCGCCTTCGCTCTTGAGCTCGTCCGCGCGACGCCGGAGCGCTTCGGAGGCCCGAAGCAAGTAGCTCCGGGCCTCGACCCACCGGTGTTGTCGGACGGCCAAGCGGGCGGCCGTGACCAGGCAGCTGAGGTGTCTGGGCTGGAGGTTGGCCGCTTCTTGGGCGAGACGCCAGGCCTTCGACGGATCGAATAGGCCTCCGGCCTCGGGCTCGGCGTGGATCTCCGCGAGGCAGCGCTTGGCCTCGGCGTTCTGGAGGTCGATGCGGAGGATCCGCTCGTAGCATTCGACGGCCCGTGCGTATTCCTCACGGTGGAATCGCGCTCGACCGAGGAGGTGCAGCGGCGCGATCAGGTGTTCGCTGGGTGCATCGGTTCGGTCGACGAGCGGTTGGAGAACGTCGGCAACGGCGGACCATTCCTTGCCATGGGCGTAGCACGTGGCCAATCGGATGCGGGCCAGGACGTACTCCTCGGCGATCTTGATCGCACGCTGCAGATGCTCGATGCCCTTATCGATCTCCCCGTGGCTGGCGTACCACGCGCCCATGTTGTATTGCGATCGCGCCGAGCGGGGATGTTTCTTGAGGGCGTCGCGAAACAGGACCTCGTCGTTCCTCCAGACGCGATTGCGCCGCACGGTTTGAACGGTATAGGCGCAGACGATCGCCAAGAGGAGCACCGCCCATGCGACCTGCGCAGGACGCGGGGACGGCCTTTCGCGCCACCGGCGAGCGAGGGCGGCCACGCCAAGCCCCCAGATCATCGCAACGGCCACCGAAGGCAGGTACATCAACCGCTCTGCGAATGGGGTTCCGATCAAGACGAGCACGTTGGACACCGGGGCGTAGCTGACGAAGAACCAGGCAATCGGCAGGGCGAGAAGCCCCTGCCGGCGGAGGGAAACGACCGCGAGGAGAATCGCGCCGAGCAGGCACACCCCTCCCCACAAGACCGGCAGGCTAAGGCCCCTTGCCAGAGGGATCGCGTCGTAGCTGTAGTCGGAGCAGAGCGGATAGCCCACGGCCAGCAGGTAGACGTACTTGCCGAGATAGACCAAGCCGGTGAGCAGGCGGACCCAGAACGGCTGGTCGACGAGGGGATTGTCGACCTTGGGAAACGTGAGGCCGCCGCCGAGCACCGTGCCGATCGCCCACTGCCGCATGAGGAAGACCACGAAGACCGCGAGCAGCATGCCTCCGTACCGGAGGTAGAGGCGACGGATCAGAAATCGGCCGAGAGGTACGTCGCGCGCGCCGGGGGGCATCCGTAGGTATCGCCACACATCGAAGGCCCCGACCATGCCGATCAGGACGATCGCACTTTCCTTGCAGAGCATGGAGGCCCACGTCAGCAGGACGACCAGGCCGTACCGCCAGGTCATCCCCCTGGCGCGGTCCGCCGCGTCCGCGGCATAGAGCCACAGGGCCGTGATGACCATGAGCGCGGCCAGAAGCTCGGAGCGTCCCACGATGGGCACGACCGCCTCGACGTGGATCGGATGTACGGCGTAGACCAGCCCGGCGGCCAGCCCGACGCAGACGCCGCCAAGCAACCGCTTCATCAGCGCATAGACGACGACGCAGACCAGGGCGTGTAGGGCGATGTTGACGACGCGGTATCCGGGCGCGCTCAGGCCGGTGACCGCATGGTTCAGCGCGAAGCTGAGGAGCGTGAGAGGCCGATAGAGCGGTCGCGTCGTGACGACCCAATATCCGCCACGAAAGAGCTCGCCGACGCGGGAGAGGTCGTGGCTGCGCTCATCATGCTCCACGACGGCATGGTCATCGTAGACGAAGTCGTTGGGGATGCTATGTACGTAGACGCCGACGGCGACGACGACGATCGCACACAGCGCGAGCGCGTCGGTGCGGGTCCATCGAGACGGTGGGGGCCAGGTGGTGGAATGCGTCACCATGAGTCGAACCGTCGGTCGGCCATCAGGGCATGATAGGACGCGTCTCGGCAAGATCAAGTCCCGCGGGCGGCGAGTGGGATTCGTCGTCCGGGTAGGCAGTGGCTCGCTGCTCGTGGTACCATCGTCACGGGAGGCGGTTGCCTATGCCTACAACGGGACACGTGGCACTGGTGATCCTCGGTTTGGTGTGTTACGTAGCGGCCGCTGGGCTCGCCGTGATTCGGTTTCGCCGCGAGGAGTCCGAGGGCCCCTCGTCGGTGCGGCCGATGCTGCTGGCGGGGCTGGCGTGCGGGGCCGCGGTAATCGTGTGGCGAGTGGCCGCCGGCAAGACGCTGCTGGTGATCGGCGGCTTTGACGCCATGATCTTGATCGCATGGCTGATCGCGGCGGAGGTGTTCGTGATCGGCCTGGCCGGGCGGCTGGGGCGCATCGACGTCTTCCTCCTGCCCGTCGCGGCGGTCGTTCACGGTCTTTCCTTGACCATGATTCCGTCGGGAGCGGCCGGGCCTAGCCACCAGCAGCAATGGCACATCATCGGGCACGCGGGGGTCATCTCGCTGGCGACCACGTTCTTCGTGGCCAGCGGGGTCGCCGGGGTCCTGTATCTCTTCGTGCACCGGGCGATGCGAAGCAAGCGGCAGCTTGTCGTCCTGGGTAAGCTGCCGCCGCTGGAGTCGTTGGAGCGTTTCGGCCGTTGGATGGTGGCCGCGGGGTTTCCCCTCCTGACCTTTGGCATCCTCACGGGGGTGTGCGGGATCGCGCACGCGCCGTCGGCGGTTCATCGGCGTGAGTTGATGATGGCGAGCGGGACGTTCGCGTTGTGGCTGATGTACGGCATTGCGATGCTGGTGATCTGGCTTCGGCCTCGGCTTCGCGGTCCTCGGGCCGCCTGGTTGGCCAGCGTCGCCGGCGTGTTGACCTTTGTGAATTTCGTCACGTACTTGCTGATGCGGACACACGCATGAGTCCGATCGTCCTCGGATGCAATCACAAGACCGCGCCCCTCGCGTTGCGAGAGACGCTGACGTTCGACGAAGCGCGTGCGTGCGCGCTGACGGACGGCCTTCGAGAGGAGTTCGGTTCCTGCGAGGTCGTCGTGCTCTCGACGTGCAATCGCAGCGAGGTATATGTCTCACGACCGACACACGCGCGGCCGCGAAAAGATGACCTGATTCGCGCGGTGGGGGACTTCTGCGACGTGTCCACCGACGCGCTCGCCGGGCATGTCTACGTGTACGAAGGAAGGGAGGCCGTCGGGCATCTCTTCCGTGTGGTGTGTTCGCTCGACTCGATGGTGGTGGGGGAGACCCAGATCCTCGCGCAGGCGAAGAGCGCCCTGGCGGCGGCCGAGAGGCGCGGCGCGGTCGGCAAATCGCTGACGACGGTCTTCCAGTGGGCGTTCCATGTGGCCAAGGAAGCCCGGACGGAGACCGCGATTTCCGAAGGCCAGGTGAGCGTCGGGAGCGTGGCCGTTCGGTTTGCGCGTCAGATCTTCGCCGACTTCCGGGGCCGGACGGTGCTCATGATCGGCGCGGGGGAGATGGGCAAGCTTACGCTCCGCCACGTTCTCGAGGTCGGGCCGGCACGAACGATCATCGCGAATCGGACCCTAGAACGCGCCGAGCGGATCGCGCAACGCTGCCGTGCCGAGGCCGTGGATCTTACGAATCTGTCCGACCACCTCGGCCGTGCCGACATCGTCATCACGAGCACGGGGGCGACCGAGGCCGTCCTGACCCCTCCGTTGGTGGAGGCAGCACAAGCCTCGAGAAACTACGACCCACTGCTCATCGTGGACATCGCCGTTCCGAGGGATGTCGACCCGACGGTCGGCGAGATCTCCAACGTCTACCTCTACAACATCGATGATCTCCAGGCCGTGGTCGATGCCGGCGTGGAAGACCGCCAGGAGCAGGCGGCGGAGGTGGATCGGATCATCGCCGAGCACGTGGCCGAGTTCCTGCAATGGCGAGACACGCGTGCGGTCGGGCCGGTGCTCGAGGCACTCCGGAAGCGGCTGTCGGAGATCAGCGAGGCCGAGGCGAACTGGGCAACGCCCAAGCTGAGCGGCGACCCGAGCCGCGATGCCGAGGTGCTCGAGCAGATGCTTCATCGTTTGATGGGCAAGCTGCTGCACGGCCCGAGCCAGGTGCTGCGGGAGAAGGCCGAAGACGGGAGCGTGGGCGTCTACGCCGAGACGCTGCGGCGGATGTTCGACCTGAAGGACGATACGGACGCCGGTTGAGCCGCGACCCGATGCGCGTAGCGGGCTCAAGTCGCGGTGTTGCCGCGCGTCGGCAGACCCCGTCCTCGAGCACGCGGCAAGCCAGAAGCGACGCTGCTGGGGTAGAACCGGGGGCGGTCTCTCCGAGAAACTGCTGCAACCCGTTCAGGACGTGGCAAGCAGTGTCTTCGCCAGTGCGATCGCCTCGTCCCTGCCGACGATCTCACGATTGAGCTGCGCCCGGTAGACGGCGTCGAGTACCCTCTTGAAGGTCGGGCCTGGTGCCTGGCCCATGTCGATCAGGTCTTGGCCGTCGAGCAACGGTGGCGGGGCGATCTCGTCGAATGGGATCCTGCGCGATCGTTCGACGAGGCGATCGTACACTGAGGTATCCTGGCCGGTCACGTCCAGCCACGCGCGGCAGAGCGTCAGCAAATCCGCGAATCCTCGATTCTGCATGAGCAGCTTCAGGTCGGCCAGTGACATATCCGGCTGTTCGGTAAGCGCCGTGTAGTTCGTCACCAGCCAGACGACTTGCTTGCGGACGTCGTTGCTGCACGTCAGCGCCCTGCAGATGCGGTCGACGTGGCCGCTGGGCCAGTGAATCAGGATGCAGGCGAGCGAGAGCGGGAACCCCGCACGGTCGGGGATGCGCGCGAGCAGCTCTTCGCTGAGCCGAATGCGGTCAGGCGTCCATTCGGCCTCGGGCCACACGTAGGCGAGCAGGTTCGTATCGCGGAGCAACCGGAATCCGGCGGCGCGGCTGGAGTCGCCGAGGATCCGCGCGAGCTCCTCACGAACGCGCTCGGCGCTCACGGTGGTAAGATCCGCGGCATGGGTGCGGATGGCTGCCAGCGTGTCGGGTTCGATGGCGTAGCCGAGTCGGGCGGCGAAGCGCACCGCCCGAATCTGGCGGAGATGGTCTTCGGCGAAGCGTTGCTCCGGCCTACCGATCGTGCGGATGATACCGGCACGCAGGTCCTCCTGGCCGTCGACGTAGTCGATGACGCGGTCTTCGATCGGGTCATAGAACATCCCGTTGATGGTGAAATCCCGCCGTTTGGCGTCCTCCGTCGGTGAGGAGAAGGTGACCGCGGTCGGGTGCCGTCCGTCGGCGTATTCGTGGTCGGCTCGGAAGGTGGCCACCTCGACCCAAACGCGGTGCATTCGTACGAGGACGACGCCGAACTGGGCCCCGACCTTGCGCGTGGTGCGGAAGTACTCGACGACGCGATCCGGGACGGCGTCGGTCGCGACGTCATAGTCAGAGGGCGTGCGGCCGAGAAGCATGTCGCGCACGCAGCCGCCGGCCAGGAGGGCGACGTGGCCATGCTGCCGGAGCCGACGGACGATCTCGATCGCCGCCTGTTTGGAGTCGGTCGTTTGTCGGGCCATCGTGCGTGGATTGTGGACGAAATGCCGTTGGAGACCAAGCGCGGCCCCGCAAGATTTGCGAAAGCCAACGGGCCCGGGTGGAAAGGGGTCGATTCATGCGGAGGTCCAAGGCCAGCGCGTCAGGTTGGTCTGATAGAGCCGATCGCCGATGCGAACGAAGGAGGGCGAGCCGGTAAACTCGACGGGACGGTTGGCCTCCTTGACGCGGCGGTGCGTGAACCGCATGCGAACAAGATCGCACAAGGCGCCGAAGGCCGCCGGCATCGGTCGAACCTTGCTGCCTTCCTGGTGCGTCCATCGGACGCCTACTTCGGAGACCTGATACCCGAGTCGGTCCGCCAGGAGCAGGTGCTCGACGTCGAAGCTCCAGCGCCACGTCCGCTGAAGGGAGGCGATGGTCCGGCCGACCGACCTTCGGTAGAGCTTGAAGCCGCACTGGGTGTCGGCGTAGCCGGGTACGCCCAAAAGCCGGACCGCATGAGCGAACAGCCCACTCATGATCCGGCGCGGGAAGGAGGGCTGATCGACGTCGCTGGCCTCCACACGTCGTGAGCCGATGGCAATATCCGCATCTTCCTGTCGGGTGGCCGCGAAGAGTCGGTCCAGCTGGTCGATCGGCGAGGAAAGATCCGCATCCGTGAAGAGAATCCACTCACCCCGGCCGATCAGCATGCCTTGCCGTACGCTGAATCCCTTGCCACGGTTGGTGTCGTTGCGGAGGACGCGGAGCTCGACCCCGTCGGACCGGTTGACCATGGATCGCCAGGCCTCGACGCAGATGTCGACCGTATCGTCGTTGCTGCCGTCATCGACGAGGATAATCTCGCTGCGATAGGGTTGGATCGAGAGGTACTCGACGATGCGCTCGATCGACTGCCCGATGCGTTGCTGTTCGTTGTAGGCGGGGATGACCACCGACAGCAGCACGGGTGCCGTCGTCGTGTCGGTCGGTGCCAGACGAATGGGCGTGGCTAGAGCGGTCATGACAGATCCCGGAACCCAGGGGCTCCCCGATCCGTCATCGACCGGTAATGCGCGCGGCTTAAGATAGTTCTAGGACGGAATCCGCGGTGCCTTACGGCCCGCGAGACGGACGTGCCTTACGGAACTCCTTGCCTAGGAAAGGGTGTTGCTTCAGCCCCTTGCATTGCGGCCGGGCAGTATTGACACAGGGGGGCTTATCGGACGCATCAGCCGATCGCCTTGGCGATCAGGCCGGCCACCTTCTTGCCCGAGAGCAGCATGCCGCCGAAGATCGGC